>JBJXHB010000106.1:0-9893 GCA_046160725.1 Aquabacterium sp. | reverse complement strand
GCGAAACCTGTGGTGTGGCCTGTGCGGCCTGGTCCTGGCCGGCACGGTGGCTGCCGCGCCGCCGCCGCCGGTGCAGGCTGCCCTGGCCGCAGCCGGCGTGCCGCAGGACGCGCTGGCCTACATCGTGCTGCCATTGGATGGCCGCAGCGGCGGCGACGCCTGGCAGGAGCGCCGGGCCATGCAGCCCGGGTCGACCATGAAGCTGGTGACCAGCGTGGTGGCGCTGGACCGCCTGGGCCCCAACCACCGCGGCCGCACCGACCTGCTCAGCGCCGCGCCGCTGGACGGCGATGTGTTGCGGGGCGACCTGGTGCTGCGCGGCGGCGCCGACCCGGAGCTCAGCACCGAGAAGCTGTGGTCGCTGTTGCGGGAGCTGCGTGACCAGGGCATTCGCCACCTCGCGGGCGATGTGGTGCTGGACCGGTCGCTGTTCCGCCCGGCGCGCAGCGACCTCGGCTTGCCGCGGTTCGACAACGCGCCGGAGTGGGCCTACAACGTGATCCCGGATGCGCTGCATCTGGAGTCCGGCCTGACCGGGCTGGAGCTGGATGCCCGCAGCGGCGTGATGCAGGCGCGCGCCTTGCCGCCGCTGCCCGGCGTCCGGGTGGACGCGCAGGCCATGACCCTGGATGACCGGCCGTGCACCGAGTGGAGCGCGCGGTGGCGCACGCCACAGACCGAGGTGGCGCCTGACGGCAACGTGACGGTGCGTCTGGAGGGGGTGTTTCCACGGGGCTGCCAGCGCCGGGTGGCGCTGCAGGTGATGGACCGCGACCTGCTGGCCGAGCGCACGCTGCGATGGCTGTGGCTGGGCATGGGCGGGCAGTGGGACGGCACGGTCCGGCCGGGCGTGGCACCGGCCGGTGCCCGGCCGCTGGCCAGCCGTCAGGCCCGGCCCTGGGGCGAGCTGCTGCGCCACCTGAACAAGGCCTCGGACAACGCCTGGACCCGGCTGCTGTACCTGGCGATGGGGGCCCAGGCCCAGGCGGGCGCCGCCGGGCCCGCAGCCGTCGCGTCGGGCGCGGACAGCGCGGCGGCCCGGCCACCGGTGGCATCGCCCGTGCCAGAGCGCACCGCCGACGCTGCGGCCGCGCTGGTGCGCGACTGGTTCACCGCCCATGGCATTGCCGATGACGGGCTGGTGATGGACAACGGCTCGGGCCTGTCGCGCAGCGAGCGCATCAGCCCGCGCCAGCTGGCCTTGATGCTGCGCCAGGCGCTGCTCGGTCGGCATGGGCCGGAGCTCCTGATGAGCCTGCCGGTGGCCGGCACCGACGGCACCATGCGCAACCGCCTGAAGGGCTCGCCGGCCGAGGGCGTGGCGCGACTGAAGACCGGCACGTTGTTCGATGTGCGGGGTCTGGCCGGCACCGTGGTGGATCCGCAGGGCCGGACCTGGGTGCTGGCGGCCATGGTCAATCATCCGCGCGCAGCGCAAGGCAGCTTCCGCGCGCTGGACGCCCTGGTCGACTGGGTGGCTCGGGGTGGGCTGGAGCGTGCCCCAGGCGTGGCCCCCGCCGACACCGCCATCGGCGGGCCCTGAAACAACGGCCCTGGGCCGGGGCTTCAGTCGCCCTGGAGCTTCTTCCAGGCCTGCCAGCCGCCGCCGACGGACAGGGTCTTGTGGTAGCCCATGTCGCGCAGCAGCTTGGCCGCGTACAGACTGCGACGTCCGCTGTTGCAGATCAGCAGCAGGATGTTGTCGCGCCCGTGGTGCAGCCGGTTCACCGTGGTGAAGAAGCCCTGCACGTCGATCGGATCGGGCTTGTCGGTGTCGATGGCGTCCTGCTCGTCCTCGGTCAGGGCCTGGCCGAGCAGCCGCTTGACCTCGAACAAGGGGATGTGCACGGTGTCCGGGATGCGGCCCTTCATGTCGAGCTCGAAGGCCTGCCGGATGTCGACCATGGTGCCCATCCCCAGCCGGCACAGCTCCATCGCGCTGCCCAGCGAAATCTCGAGCTGGCCGCGCTCGGCCTCCGGCACCGCCGGCGTGGTGGGGATGATGTCCATGGGGTGGGATTGTCGTCGCTGGCGGCGCCGGACAGCCGGCGCCGCCGCTGCGGCATTGTTGCGCGCCAACCATGACATGGCCGGACATGGCGGAACCCCGGATGGGCGGCCACCTGCGTCGGCGCAACACTCGTTGTTGTTGGATGCCGTGCCCGATGGCGTCCTGTCAGCGAACCGTCATCTTCCGAGACCTTCCCTTTCCGACCTGGAGACCATGTTGATCAAGTTGAAGCCCCTCGTCATTGGCCTGGCCGCCATCGGTCTGGCCCACCATGCCGTTGCCCAGTCCGACCAGCGCGTGGTCATCACCGGGTCCAGCATCAAGCGCATCGCCTCCGAGGGTGCGCTGCCGATACAGGTGATCAGCCGGCGCGACCTGGAACGCCAGGGCATCTCGAGCGCCGAACAGATGGTGATGCAGATCAACATCAACGGCAACGGGCTGGACAACCTGGCCAGCAACGCCGACGTGGTCGATGGCGCGGTGCGAGGCAACAACGGCGCGTCCAGCGCCAACCTGCGGGGCCAGGGCGCCAACGCCACCCTGGTGCTGCTCAACGGGCGGCGCATCTCAGCGCATGGCCTGAACGGCGGTGTGGTGGACCTGAACCAGATCCCTTTCGCCGCCATCGACCGGGTTGAGATCCTGAAGGATGGCGCGAGCGCCATCTACGGTACCGATGCGATCGGCGGCGTCATCAACTTCATCCTGCGCAGCGATGCCAGCGGCATCACGCTGAATGCCGGCGCGGATGTGCCGCAACAGTCCGGCGGCGCGATCTACAACGCTTCGGTCACCGCGGCCTTCGGCGACCTGGAAAAGCAGGGCTTCAACCTGCTGGTCTCGCTGGGCATGCACGACTACAAGGCGCTGCGTGGCAACCAGCGCGACTTCGTCAACACCTACCAGCCCACCCGCGGCCTCGCGCCCGACACCCGTGGCGCGCCAATCGCCACGGTCTTCGCCGTGAATTCGCTGTTCAGTGCGATCAGCCGGGACAACATCGACAACACCGGCCGTGGCACCGGCCCGCTGGACTTCGCCACTTCGGGACTTCGGGTCAACGGCATCAACATCCTCGACCTCCCCGGCCAGGCGGGTTGCGGCTCGGTCGATGGCATGAGCCGGTACGAGGAAGTGCTGTGGGCCACCGCGGCATCCAAGTACGGCTGCGCCTGGGATACCGGCCGCGCCGCGGTGCTGCAGCAGCCGGTGACCAACACCAACCTGGTCAGCCGCCTGCAGTTCAAGGCGGGCAAGCACCTGCTGATCGGCGAGGCGGTGCTGGGCAAGTCCGAGTCGGCCAAGCGTTTCTCGAACAACCAGATCTCCAGCGGCACCGCCGCTGGCGCCACCGTGCTGTTGCCCGATGGCCTGACCCGGGTGGCCAACCCCTTTGTCGGTTCCAACCTGTTCTACCCCAGCACCGGAGCCAGCTACGACCGCGTCTTCAACGCCTTGGTGGCCGCATTCCCCGGCATTGCGGCCAACCGCGGCCAGCCGCTGAACTTCCGCTGGCGCTGCATGCCCTGCGGTGAGCGCGAAATCACCACCGAGACCGACACCTCGCGCTTCCTGCTGGCCGCCGAAGGCCCCCTCTTCGGGCAGTGGGAGTACCGCGCCGGCATCTCGCAGTCGAAGAGCGAGGGCGCTTCGTACACCGGCGGCGGCTACCACTATCAGGTGCCGTTTGCCCGGCTGATCAACACCGGCGTGCTCGATCCGTTCTCGGTGACGCAGACGTCCGGCGCGGTGGCCGCGCTGGATGCCATCGCCGCACGAGGCGTGCGGCTCTACGACGGCGCGTTCACGATGCAGCAGACGGACTTCGTTGCCAGTGGCCCGTTGTTCAAGCTCGCAGGCGGCGATGCGATGGCCGCCATCGGCCTGGACCTGCGCACCGAGAAGTTCAAGTTCACCGGCGACACCCGCGCCAACGCCAACGAGGTGACCACCAACCGCGATTCGCGCGGCAACATCATTGCCGCCGACCAGACCCTGGTCTTCAACGTGCCGTTCGACAACGCGCTGGCCACCTCCGGCACGCTCAAGCGCGACATCAAGGCCATCTATGCCGAGTTGGCACTGCCCATCACCAAGGCGCTGGAGTTGACGGCAGCCGTACGCCGGGATGACTACACCGGTTTCGGCACGACCACCAACCCCAAGGTCTCGTTCAAGTACAACCTGGCCGACAAGCTGTTGTTCCGCGGCGCCTACAGCACCGGCTTCCGGGTTCCAGGCTTCAAGCAGGTGTTCGACCAGCCGACGGAGTCAGCCTATTCCGGCCGCGACTTCGCCGATCCGGCCACCTGCCCGAGCCTGGTCGTCTCCAATGCGCCCGGCTGCGCCGCGGTGCAGCCGCTGGTGGCCTTCGGCGGCCGCGCTGACCTGAAGCCCGAGGAGTCCAAGATGGCCAGCGCGGGCGTGGTCTTCGAGGTGTCGCCTCAGATCAGCGGCAACCTGGATTGGTGGAGCATCGAGCGCGACGGCACCATCCAGGCGCTGGGCATCCTGACCATGGCGGCCAACTATCAATACTTCACGGATCGGTTCCGGCGTGACTCCAATGGCGTGCTGACGCGCGTGGACACCAGTTGGATCAACGCAGGCGCCACGCAGACCCAGGGCCTGGAGTTCGGCCTGAAGGGCAATACCACTTGGGACGGCATCCGATTCACCGGCAGCTACGACCTCAGCTACCTGCTGAAGAAGCGTTCCAAGCTGACGCCTGCGGCCGACTTCGGGCCGAGCGAGGTGGGACGCTTCACGCGGTCTGGCGACCTGGGCATCCGCTGGAAGCACACGCTCAGCGTCACCGCCAGCAAGGGCGACTGGTCCGGCACGTTGACCCAGGTCTACCGCGGTGGCTACCTGGATGCGGTGCTGCCGGGCGTCGCCAATGGCACGTTCGTGGCGCCGGACTGGAACCCCAAGGTCGAGCCCTACACGGTCTTCAATCTCAGCATGTCGTACAGCGGCATCAAGAACCTGACGCTGACCGGCGGCATCAAGAACCTGCTGAACACCGACCCGCCGTTCTCGGTGACCTATGACACCAACACCGGCGCCGGCAGCAGCTGGGAGCCACGCGTGGCCGACCCGCGTGGGCGCTCGTTCTCGCTGAAGGCCGAGTACAAGTTCTGATCGCCAGCGGCCCGTCCGCAGCTCCACCGGGGGCATCCCCCGCCACAGGCCCCAGCCCGTGGCGCTGGGTGCCCACGCTGTACTTCGGCCAGGGCATCCCCTTCGTCGTCGCGATGACGCTGTCGGTGGTGCTGTACAAGAACCTTGGTGTCGGCAATGCCGAGATCGCGCTGTACACCAGCTGGCTGTACCTGCCCTGGGTGATCAAGCCGCTTTGGAGCCCGCTGGTCGAGCTGCACGGCACCAAGCGGCGCTGGATCGTGGCGCTGCAGTTCTTCATCGGGGCGGCGCTGGCGGCGGTGTCGCTGACCTTGCCGCTGGACCGTGTCCTGCAGCTGTCGCTGGCGCTGTTCTGGCTGGTCGCCTTTGCATCCGCCACGCACGACATCGCGGCCGATGGCTTCTACATGCTGGCCTTGCCGCAGCGCGCGCAGGCGGCGTTCGTCGGCGTGCGCAGCACCTGCTGGCGGCTGGCGTCGATCGCCGGGCAGGGCGGGTTGGTGGTGCTGGCCGGCGAGCTGAACGACCGGCTGGGCTCGCCCGCGGCCGGCTGGGCGGTGGTGATGGCGGCGCTGGGCGGCGCCTTCATGCTGCTGGCGGCCTGGCATGGGTGGGCCCTGCCGCGGCCGGCGGCGGACCTGCCGGCGCCGCGGGTGGCCGCCCTGTGGCGCGGCTTCGTCGACGTGTTCGCCGACTTCCTGCGCCGTCCCGGCATCGCCCGGGTGCTGGCCTTCCTGCTGCTGTACCGGTTTGCCGAGGCGCAGCTGGTCAAGCTGCTGCCGCCCTTCCTGCTGGACCCGGTCGAGGTCGGCGGGCTGGGGCTGCGCACCCAGGATCTGGGCCTGGCCTACGGCACGGTCGGCGTGGCACTGCTCACCGCCGGGGGCCTGCTGGGCGGTTGGGTCATCTCCCGCATCGGGCTGCAGCGCGCGCTGTGGCCGGCGGCGATGTGCCTGAACCTGCCCAACCTGGTCTACGTGGCGCTGGCGCTGCTGCCACCGCAGCCGCTATGGGTGGTGAGCGCGGCCATCGGCATCGAGCAGTTCGGCTACGGCCTGGGCTTCACGGCCTACCTGGTGTTCATGCTGATGGTCGCGGCCGGTCCGGGCGGTGCCAACCCGCATCGCACGGCCCACTATGCGCTGTGCACCGGCTTCATGGCGCTGGGCATGATGATCCCCGGCCTGTGGGCGGGCTGGCTGCAGCAGCAGCTGGGCTATCCCGGCTTCTTCGCCTGGGTGTGCGGCGTCACGGCACTGTCCTTCGCGGCCTGCGCGCTGGTGCGCATCGAGCCCGGATTCGGCACCCGCGACGCCTGACGGGCCGGCGCGCCCGGCGACCGCGGCCCCCGTCGGCCGTCGCCGCTACACCACGCGCGGCCCCTCACGTCGGATGCGGGCGCGGTCGCCCAGGTCGAAATGCCACCACTCGGTGGAAATGCCGTCGAATCCACCGGCGCGCATCGCTCCACGCAGCAGCTCGCGATGGGCGATGTGTTCCAGGTTCAGCACGCCCTCTTCAAGGAAGCGGGCTTCCAGTGCCGGGTGCGAGCGCGGGTGCAGCTCGTCGAAGCCGGCGCCCATGTCCAGCTCGGCGCCGTCGGGGCCGACGATGGTCAGGTCCACCGCCATGCCGTAGCTGTGGATGCTGCCGGCCGCCGGGTCGGCAAAGTACATCGCATCGGGCGTGCCGGCCACATCGGCCCAGATGGCCTCCTGCACGCGCTGCGGCCGCACCGCATCCAGCACCCGCAGCCGGTGGCCCGGCGCCTGCTGCGCCAGCCAGCGCACGGCCTGGCGCAGCGCGTCGGCCGCCTCGCGGCGCAGGAAGGCGCAGTCGAAGCCGCGGTACAGCACCCGGCCGGCGAAGTTGGCGGCACCGGCATAGCGCAGGTCGATGTCGATGCCGGCGATGGCCGCCAGCGCCACGAAACCGGGATGGCTGGGCAGGTGCTCGGCCGGGATGTCAGCGCAGGTGCTGTATGCCGGTGTCCGCGCGATCATCCGCATGTCGTCTCTGGATAGCAGGGCGCCGCGTTAGCGCCGAGTGACCAGGATCTCCGCCGCGCTGCTGCGGCCAGGGGCCGTCATCGTCACGGTAATGCGGTTGTCGCCCGGGATCAGCGAGATGGGATTGCTGACCCAGCTCATCACCCGCCCGTCGCCGCTGTTGCAGACCCAGACCATGTCGAACACCGGCCCTTCAACGCCGGTCGCCGCGCTGCGGTAGGTGATGGTGTGCGGTCCAAGCGCGCCAATGACCACGAACTCGTTGCTGCGCGGGCAGGTCGAGCCGTCCGGCACAAAGGACGTGCCCTGCAGCACCACGTTGGCGATCATCACGATGCGCTGCGGCGCACCATCGATCTGCAGCGGCACCGGGTCGTCGTCACCGCCGCCACAGGCGGCCAGCGCCCATGCCACCAAAAGAGCCGAAAGCAGCGGTGCCGCGAAAGATCCACGCAAGGCGGTCAGGCGCATGGCCGGATCGTAGCGCGGCCGTGGGGCAGGCACCCAAGCGTGGCCGCCCTGGGAATTGCTGCGCTGGCGGGCCGGAATCACCCCGCATATGCGGGGTGCCGGCCAGCGCTGGCCTCTCGCACAGTTCGATCAGTCGCACAAGGCGACTCCATCCATCCAACCCAAGAGGACCTGATCATGCTGAAACTCAACTCCCTGGCGCTTGCCGCCATCGCCGCGGTCACCCTGGCCTCCGCTTCGGCCCATGCCGGGCTGCTCGGCAGCTCGGCAACCTCGCAGTACTACGCCTACGGCGGCGCGTACAACGGCGGTGGCTCGCCAGATACGTTCGTGGTGGATGGTGGTGCGCATGCGCCCTTCTTCAACTACTACACCATCATCGTCACCGACACGCAGATCATCTATGACTACCAGTCGGCCAGCACTTGGTCCTCGTCGGGCGTCTCGCTGAATACCGCCGGCCTGTACATCGACAACGGCAATCTGCTGAGCTTTGTCGGTGCTCCCTCTATCACCTCGGTCACGGTGGACGGCTCGACCAACATGGGCGGGTTTGGTGCTGGCAACGTGACCTTCAATGCCGGCGCGGTGGCGGTGTCCTGGGCCAACCTGAGCTTCGACGACAACACGCAGGTGGTGCTGAACATCAACACCATGGTTCCGGAGCCGGGCACCTACGCACTGATGGCGCTGGGCCTGGTGGGCGTGGCGGCCGTGGCGCGGCGCCGTCGGCAGGCCTGATCGGCTGCTGGGCGGGCGGGCACTTGCCTGCCCGAGCGGAGGATCGAAGTGGCGCGCCAGTGGCGCGCCATTTTTCATGCTGAGGCCGGTCGGTGAAAGCCGGCCCCGGCCGATGCGGTCACAGGATGCGTGCCCCCGGCATGGCGCGCAGCGTGCGCCACCAGGCCGGCCAGGCGCCGCGCCAGGACCGTGGCGGCACGGTGACCAGCACGGCGGTGGGCCACTCCAGATCGATGTAGCGCTTGACGAGGTCGTGCGGCGTGTTGCGCCAGCGCACCCAGAGCCCGGCATCGACCACCAGCACATGGGTCAGCAGCGCGGGATCGGCCGCCAGGTGGCGGCGCACCAGGTAGAGCGCACGCACACCGGTCCGCTTGGCGCCTAGGATGCGTTGCAGCAGCTCACCGGCCGCCGGCTCGGGGATCTCCCGCGGCGCCAGGGCATGGGCGGGGTCCAGGGCCTGGAACTCGCGCGTGCGCTGCTGCTCCAAGGCGTCACGCTCGCGCCAGCGCTGCGCCCAGGGTTCGGCGGCTGCCGTATCGCCATGCTCGCGCAGCCAGACATACATCTGGTCGCAGGCCGGCTTGATGGCGTCGGCATCGAGCGCCATGGCGCGCTCGAAGGCCGTAGCGGCCGCGGCCGGGTCGTCATGGTCGAGTGCGACCTGCGCGCAGACAAACCAGCCACCAGGCTCATCCGGGTGCGCGGCGGTGAAGGCTGCCGCCGCCTCGCGCCGGTCGACCTGGGGCTCGTGGCTGCGGGCCAGGCGCAGGCACTCCAGCTGTTCGGGCGGCGTGGGCGCAGGCAGCGCGCGCAGCTCGGCCAGGCGTGCCGCACCGCTGGTCCATTGGGCATGACGCTCGGCCCAGCCCTCGCGCACCGCGTCGGCCCAGGCGCTGGCCAGCTGCTCGCGCAACGCGGGCAGCGCCGTGCCCAGCCAGGCCTGGGCGGCACTGGGGCCGGCCAGGGGCGCAGGCGGTTCAATTTGGACGGGCGGATCGGCCAGGCCGGCGCCTGGGCTGGCAGCGGGCGTCCCTTCGGCGGTGCCCGTACCGACAGCCGCAGGGTCGCCGAGTGCGGCCAGCCGCTGGCGCAGGGGCGGGTGGGTGTCCATCGGCGCGCCGCGGCGGTCCAGGGCGTTCGCCAGCCAGCGTGGCGCGGCGTCGGCCAGGGCGGGTGAGCCACGCGCCTCGTCGGCCCAGCGCAGGGTCAGGTCGGACGGCGGCTCGGGCAGCGTGCGCAGGCCCTCGTAGGTGCGGCCCATGAAGTCGCCATGCAAGGCGCCAGCGACGTTGACGCGCTTGAGCGCGGCCTGCGCTGCGGCGGCGCCCACCAGGTCGGCCGATGCCCGGTCGGCCTGGTACTCATTGGCCCGCGCCAGCACGAAGGTGTAGGCATTGAAGTAGGGTGCAAAGCGGCCGACCCAGGTGGCCAGCCAGCGGCCGACGCGGCCCTCCCACTGCTCGGCCAGCTGCTGGATCGTGCCCCAGGCAATGCGCTGGCGGTAGATGAAG
>JBJXHB010000105.1:0-2633 GCA_046160725.1 Aquabacterium sp. | reverse complement strand
GTGCGTTACGCCGAGTTCTTCTGGAACCCCACCGGTACCGCGGCCGAGTCAGGCATCGCCTATGTGCAAGCTCTGCCGGCCATCGTGCGCGCCATCCACGACGCCGAGCGTGACCACCGCATCACGGGCCGGCTGATCGCTGCCATCGACCGCGAGGCCTCACCCGAAGCGGCCACCGAGATGGTGCAGTGGGTGGTGCAGCACCGCGCCGACGAGGTGCTGGGCATCGGCATCGACTACCGCGAGGTCGACCGCCCGCCCGAGCTGTTTGCGCCAGCCTACGCGCTGGCGCGTCGCCATGGCCTGAAGACCACCGCGCATGCCGGCGAATTCGGCATGCCCTGGACCACCGTGCAAACGGCGCTGGACCTGCTGCAGGTGGACCGCATCGACCACGGCTACCCCGTGGCCGACGACGTGCCCGGCGCAGCGGACTTCGCCCAACGTTGCGCCGACCGCGGCATCGTTTTCACCGTGGTACCCACCAATTCGCACTACCTGCGCACCTTGTCGCCCGAGCGCTGGGCGCTGGACCACCCCATCCGTCGCATGCCCGGCCTGGGTTTGCGCATCCACCCCAACACCGACGACCCGACGCTGCACCACGTCACGCCCACCGGCGCCTGGCTGAAGATGGTGAACGACTTCGGCTTCGGCCTGGCCGACCTGCGCGGCTTCATGCTCAATGGGCTGGACGGCGGATGGATCGACGACAGCACGCGCCGCCAGTGGCGCAGCGACTTCACGCAGGCCTTTGACTTGCTTTCAGCTGGCATCGAGTGAGCCATCCCAAAAGGAGTGTGTGCATGACCGTGCGATCCCTGCCGCGGCGCGCTGCGCTGTCGGCCCTGCTGGCCTTGCCGTTTGCTGCCACCGCGCAGGCCGTCTGGCCCGCCGGTCGGCCGCTGACGCTGATCGTGCCTTTCAGTGCCGGTGGCAACGTCGACACCACGGCGCGGCTCATCGCCCAGAAGCTGCAGGACCGGCTGAAGAAGACGGTCGTCATCGAGAACGTGGCCGGGGCCGGTGGCCTGGTGGGCGTGCAGAAGGCGGTGCAGGCCGCGCCCGACGGCTACACGCTGGTGATGGCCTTCGACGGTCCGATCGCCATCACCCGCTTCATCAACCCCGCAGCGGTGCGCTTCGACCCTTCAGTCGACCTGCTGCCGGTGGCGCTGACCACCACCGCGCCGATGGCGCTGGTGGCGCGCAACGGGCTGGGCATCGACTCGATGGCTGGTTTGCTGCAACGGGCACGCAAGGAACCAGGCCGGCTGAGCTACGCCACCTCGGGCGTGGGCACGGTGCTGCACCTGGCCATGGAAATGATCAAGGACCGGGCTCGGATCTTTGCGGTGCACATTCCCTACCGTGGCGGCGCGCAGATTGCCAGCGACGTGATCGGCGGGCAAGTCGACCTGGCCATGATGGTCAGCACCTCGGCCACGCCGCATGTGCAGGCCGGCCGCATGAAGGCGCTGGCCGTCACCGGCGCGCAGCGGCTGCCCACGCTGCCGAATGTGCCCACGCTGACCGAGCTGCCCGAATTCAAGGGCCTGGTGGTCGAGTCCTGGACCGGCGTGTTCGCGCCCAAGGGTACGCCGGCGGCCATCGTCGACCGATTGAACGGCGACATCAATGCCGTGCTGGCAATGGACGACGTGCGCGGCAAGCTGGCCGACGGAGGCGCGCTGGTGGGCAGCGCCGACCGGGCGGCCTTTGCGCGCTTCATCGCCGCCGAGCAAGCGCGCTTCGAGAAGATCGTCAAGGCCGCCAACATCAAGGAATGACGTGAACGCAGCCCCCATGTTGCCCGAAGTGCGCGCCGTCGAGCCCGAGATGGTGGCGCTGCGCCAGCAGATACACGCCTGGCCCGAACTGGGCTTCGAAGAGCACCGCACCGCGGCTTTGGTGGCCGACCGGCTGCAGGGCTGGGGCTACGAGGTGCACCGCGGCGTGGGCGGCACCGGCGTGGTGGCCACACTGACAGTGGGGCAGGGCACTCGCCGCCTGGGCTTGCGCGCCGACCTGGACGCGCTGCCCATGACCGAAACCACCGGCCTGCCTTACGCCAGCCGCAACCCCGGCCGCATGCACGCCTGCGGCCACGACGGCCACACCGCCACGCTGCTGGCCGCGGCCCGCGTCCTGGCCTACGCCAAGGGCTTTGACGGCACGCTGGTGCTGATCTTCCAGCCCGCCGAAGAAGGCCTGGGCGGCGCGCAGCGCATGCTGGACGACGGGCTGTTCGAGCGCTTTCCCTGCGACCGTTTGTACGCCTTTCACAACGCGCCGGGCCATGAAGCGGGGATGTTCGGCTTTCGCAGCGGTGTGATGTACAGCAGTTCAGACACCGCGATCATCACGGTGCATGGGGTCGGCGGCCATGGCGCCATTCCGCACAAGGCGGTCGACCCGATCCTGGCCGCGTCGCACGTGGTGATTGCCTTGCAGAGCATCGTCAGCCGCGAGGTGGACCCGGGCGAGATGGCCATCATCACCGTGGGCGCCTTTCTGGCAGGGCAGGCGCCCACCGTCATCCCGGCCAGCGCCGAGTTGCGTGTGACCGTGCGGGCCCGCAGCGAAGCTGTGCGCGCGCAATTGCGCGACCGCATCACCGCCGTGGCGCAGAC
>JBJXHB010000104.1:0-7392 GCA_046160725.1 Aquabacterium sp. | reverse complement strand
AGACCATGCCGATCGCGGCGCCGCGCACGCGGCGCATCGACTCGTCGTCCAATCCGATCAGATCGACCATGCCGTCGTCGCGATGCAACCGGATCGAGCCGGCGGCGATCCGTCCGCTGCCGCGCGGCAGCAGCCGCATGATGGCCGCGCAGGTCATGCTCTTGCCGCTGCCGGACTCGCCCACCAGGCCCAGCGTCTGGCCGGCCACCAGGTCGAAGCTGACACCGTCCACCGCGCGCAGCACGCCGCGCTTGAGGAACAGGTGCGCCTGCAGGTCGCGCACCTGCAGCAGCGGCGCTGTCGCGGTACCGGCCGGCGCGGCCGCAGCGCTGGTCACAGCTGCCTCCGCTTGGGGTCGAAGGTGTCGCGCAGCCAGTCGCCCAGCATGTTGGATGCCAGGCAGGTCAGCATGATGGCCACGCCGGGCATGGTGATGGCCCACCAGGCGTTGGTCAGGTTGTTGCGCGCGTCCGACAGCATCAACCCCCAGGACACGTCCGGCGCCTGGATGCCCAGGCCCAGGAAGCTCAGCGAGGCCTCGAAGATGATGACCTGCCCGACCTGCAGCGACGCCAGCACCAGCAGCGTGTTCATGATGTTGGGCAGCAGGTGGCGCGCGAAGATGGTGGCGGTGCCGCAGCCGGCCACCCGCGCCAGGGCCACGTAGTCGCGCTCCTTCAGCGAAAGGATCTCGCCGCGCACGATGCGCGCATACCAGGTCCAGTAGGTGACCACGATGACGATCACCACGGTGGTGAAGTCGGCGCCGAACACCGCCGCGATCACCAGCGCCAGGGCCAGTGCCGGGATGGACATCTGGATGTCCACCAGCCGCATGATCACCGTGTCCACCCAGCCGCCGAAGAAGCCCGACACCATGCCGATCAGGGCCCCGGCGACGCCGGCCAGGGCGATGGCATAGCCGGCCGACAGCAGCGATACCCGGGCGCCGGCGATGATGCGGCTGAGGATGTCGCGGCCGAGGTTGTCGGTGCCCAGGGGATACGCCCAGTTGCCCTTGGCAGCCCAGGCCGGCGGCTTGAGCGCTGCGGCCAGGTCCAGGCCATTGGGGTCGTGCGGTGCCAGCGCCTCGCCGCCGACGGCGGCGGCCAGCACCAGGGCCAGCACCAGCAGCGACGCCCACGGCAGGCCCTCCAGCCGCCATGGCCGGCGTGGCGCTGCCGCGGGCAGGACGGTGGCCTCAGCGCTCATGGCGGATGCGCGGGTCGATCAGGCCGTAGGACAGGTCGACCAGCAGGTTGGACAACACGAACAGCACCGACGTCAGCAGCACGCCCACCTGCACCACCGGGAAGTCGCGCGAGAACACCGCCTCGACCACGGTGCGGCCGACGCCCGGCCAGGCGAAGATGGTCTCGACCACGAATGCCCCGCCCAGCATGGAGGCGAAGTACACGCCCAGGATGGTGACCAAAGGAATCGCTGCGTTGCGCAACGCGTATTTCCACACCAGCACCCACTCGGGGCCGCCGACGGCGCGGCCCATGCGGATGTAGTCGCTGTCCAGCACGTCCAGCATGGCCGAGCGCACGATGCGGGTCTGCGCCGCGACCGGGTACCAGCCCAGCGCTATGGCCGGCATGACCAGATGCGCTGGCGTGCCGGAGCCGTAGGCTGGCAGCCAGTCGAGGTGGATCGCGAACAGCAGGATCAGCAGCAGCCCGACCCAGAAGTTGGGCATGGCCTGGCCGAGCATCGCAAAGCCCTTGCCGAGCGTGTCGATCCAGCTGCCGCGGTACACCGCCGACAGCACGCCGAACGGCACCGCCAGCGCGATCGAGAAGCCCAGCGCCGCCAGCGCCAGCATCACCGTGGCCGGCAGCCGGTCGAGCACCAGCTCCAGCGCCGGCTGCTGCCAGCGGTAACTCTGGCCGAAGTCACCTCCCAGGGCCTTGCCGGCGAAGATCAGGTACTGCTTCCAGACCGGCTCGTCCAGCCCCATGTCGCGCCGCACCTGCTCGATCAGCGCCGGCGGCGCCTCGGTCGGCAGCAGCAGGACGATGGGGTCGCCGGACAGCCGCGAGACGACGAAAATGACGATGCTGGCGCCGACGATGCTGACCAGGCCGTAGCCCAGCCGCTTGAGGAAGTAGCGCAGCATCGTGCGGCCGGCGCGCTACTTGGCGCGCAGGCCGATCTCCTGGAACGCGCGCCAGGAGCCGACCGGCCAGCCGCGGTAGTCGACCTTGTCGCGCCAGGCAAAGGTGACCAGCGGCTGGTAGGTGGTCAGCCCGCCAATGACGTTCTCGTTCTTGTAGCGGGCGATGCGCCGCGCCATGGCGTCGCGCGCCGCCGGGTCCATGGTGGTCTTGAGCTCGGCCACCAGGCGGTCGGCATCGGCGTCCTCGGAATAGGAATAGCTGCCCCAGCCCTGGCCGGGCACGAAGCGATGCAGGTGGCCGGCCCAGGGGGTGCCGGGGTCACCGGGCAGACCGTGGCTCCACATCCAGCTGATGACGCCGTCCATCTCGGGCGGTGCATTGCGGCCACGCCGGCCGAGGTTGATCCAGGCGCCGTATTCCAGGCCCTGCACCTTGCAGCGGATGCCGACCGCGCTGAGGTAGGCGAACATCGCCTCGCCGACCTCCTTGACATTGGGCTCGCGCGGCGTGGTCAGGTTGTAGCAGGGGGTGTCGAATCCGTTGGGGTAGCCGGCCGCACGCAGCAGCTCGCGCGACCTCTTGGGGTCGAAGGGCAGCGGCTTGAGGCTGATGTCGAAGCCGACCGCGCCTTCACCCACCTGGGCATAGCGCTTGCCCTGGCCGTACAGCACGGTCTTGATGATGGCGTCCACGTCCACCGCATGCGCGGCCGCCTGCCGCACCCGCAGGTCGCGGAACGGGGACTTCTCCTGGTGGGTGTTGAAGTTGAGGAACAGGTTGTTGCCCGACGGCACCGTCAGCGTCTTGACGCCCGGCATCTTGCGGAACTCCTCGACCATCGCCGGCGGCACGGCGTCCATCCAGTCGACGGCGCCGGTCTTGAACGCTGCCACCCGGGTCAGGTCCTCCGGGATGATCTTGATCGTCAGCTGCTTGACCTTGGGCCGGGCGGTCTTGTTCCAGTAGCCGTCGAAGGCCTCCAGCTTGATGTGATCCTTGACCACGCGCGCGACGAACTTCCACGGCCCGGTGCCCACCGGCGCCTGCGCGAAGCCGGCCTCGCCGACCTTCTCGTAGTAGGCCTTGGGCACGGCCCACAGCTGCAGCATGCCGGACGTGTAGGAGCCGTCGCCCTCCTTGAAATGCAGGCGGAAGCGGTGCGCATCGACGACCTCGAAGCGCTCGACGCTGGCCTGCAGGTGGGACCAGCGCGAGACCTTGGGGTCGCGCAGCTTCTGGTACGAGAACTCGAAATCAGCGCTGGTCAGCGGGTCGCCGTTGTGGAACCTGACGCCCTTGCGCAGGCGGATGTCGATGATGGGCTTGCCGCCGTTGTCCTTGACCTCCCAGCTCTCGGCCAGCCAGTTGACGTTGTTCAACGACGGGTCCGGCCGCACCAGCTGCTCGAACATCTGGCTGATGTAGTACTGGTCCACGCCGGCGCTGTACTTGAAGGGGTCCACCACCGTGGGCTCGGCGGCGAAGGCGGCGGTGATGCTGCCGGCGGCCGGCTGGGCCTGCAGCGCCGTTGCCCCGGCCGACAGTGCCACGGCCAGCAGGGCCTGCAGCCAGCGGGGGGCAGCGGGCCCGGGTGGGGCGGGGCGAGGTGAGGCGGGCGGCTTGGACATGGGCGTTTCCTCATCAGGCACTGCCGTGGGCCGCAAAGCGCGGCGATGGCGGGCGGGGCTACTTTCCGATGCCGAGTATGGGAGGCGGCGAACGGGCTTGCAAGGTCGGCGGTGACTCTGACGCACAGGGTTTCCCTCTATCGCCGACACGTCCCAGCGTGCGGAAGTCCCATGGCATGGGTGGAGGGTTTGTCCCATGCGCCGACGCGGCGTCGCTGCCTACGATCCGCCCGTGCGTGGGTTGCGGCCGGTCGTGTCGCGGCCCATCGGTTCAGCCAACGGGTATGGCGGACAGCGTCCGCTGCGGCGCTGCAGGGCCATGCCCAGATGACGGAGAGTTCCATGCGTGAGGCGGTGATCGTGTCCTATGCCCGTACCGGCTTGGCCAAGGCCGGGCGCGGCGGTTTCAACGTGACGCCGGCGATGACCATGCTCGGCCATGCCATCCGCCATGCGGTGCAGCGCAGCAAGGCCGCGCCCGAGGAGATCGAGGACGTGATGGCCGGCTGCGTGGCGGCCCACGGCAACCAGGCCCGGGCAGCGGCGCTTCTGGCCGGCTTGCCGGTCACCACCGCCGGCATGACGCTGCACCGCGCCTGCTCGTCGGGGCTGAACGCCATCGCGGTGGCGGCCAACCACATCGTCCACGACGGCGCCGAGATCATGGTCGGCAGCGGCGTGGACTCGATCAGCTTCCAGGGTGGCGGCGGCGGCGGGCGCGACCCGTCGCTGGAGGCGCAGTACCCGGCGTTCTGGATGCCGATGATCGACACCGCCGACATCGTGGCCGAGCGCTACGGCCTGAGCCGCGAGTACCAGGACGAGTATTCCCTGCGTTCGCAGCTGCGCATGGCCGCGGCGCAGAAGGCCGGCAAGTTCGCCGACGAGATCGTGCCGGTGGCCACGCAGATGAAGGTGGTGGACAAGGTCACCAAGGCCGAGAGCATGGCCAACGTCGTGGTCGACCGCGACGAATGCAACCGGCCCGACACCACGCTGGAGGGCCTGGCTAAGCTTGAGCCGGTCAAGGGGCCGGGCAAGTGGGTCACCGCCGGCAACGCCAGCCAGTTGAGCGACGGCGCAGCGGCCGTGGTGCTGATGGAGGCCAAGACGGCCGAGCGCCGCGGCCTGCAGCCGCTGGGCGCCTTCCGCGGCTGGGCGGTGGCCGGCTGCGAGCCGGATGAGATGGGCATCGGCCCGGTGTTCGCGGTGCCGCGGCTGCTGCAGCGCCACGGCCTGAAGGTCGACGACATCGACCTGTGGGAGCTGAACGAGGCCTTTGCCAGCCAGTGCCTGTACAGCCGCGACAAGCTCGGCATCGACCCCGAGAAGTACAACGTCAACGGCGGCTCCATCGCCATCGGTCACCCCTTCGGCATGACCGGCGCGCGGCTGGTCGGCCATGCGCTGCTGGAGGGCAAGCGGCGCGGCGCCAAGCGCGCGGTGGTGTCGATGTGCATCGGCGGCGGCATGGGCGCGGCCGGCCTGCTCGAGATCTACTAGCCCGGCAGCAGCGGCCCGCCGGCAACACAGGTCCGACCCACCCAGGCACCCCACACGATGTCGGCCTACATCCTGCGCCGCATCCTGGCGCTGATCCCGACGCTGCTGTTCGCCAGCATGATCGTCTTCACGACCGTGCGGCTGATCCCCGGCGACGTGATCGACATGATGCTGAGCCAGAACGACATCGGCGCGGACAAGCTCAGCCGTGACGCGCTGATGGCCGCGCTCGGCCTGGACAAGCCGATGTGGGAGCAGTACCTGCGCTGGGTCGGCGCGCTGCTCACCGGTGACATGGGCAAGTCGTTGTGGCACTCCACGGCGGTGCGCGAGCTGGTCTTCGACCGCTTGCCGGTGACCTTCGAGCTCGGGCTGATGGCGCTGCTAGTCGGGCTGACGATCGCGCTGCCGATCGGCATCTACTCGGCCATGCGCCAGGACACCAGTGGTGACCTGGTCGCGCGCTCGTTCTCGATCCTGCTGCTGGCCATCCCCAGCTTCTGGCTTGGCACCATGGTGATGGTGTTCCCGTCGATCTGGTGGGGCTGGTCGCCCGAGGTCGCGTATGTGAAGTTCAGCGACGACCCGCTGCAGAACATGAAGCAGATGATCGTGCCGGCCGCGGTGCTGGGCGCGGCGCTGTCGGCGGTGACGATGCGCATGACCCGCACCATGATGCTGGAGGTGCTGCGCCAGGACTACATCCGCACCGCCTGGGCCAAGGGCCTGCGCGAGCGCCTGGTGGTGCTGCGGCATGCCCTGCGCAACGCGATGATCCCGGTGGTCACGTTGGTCGGGCTGCAGGCGCCGCTGCTGATCGGCGGCGCGGTGATCATCGAGCAGATCTTCGTCATTCCCGGCATGGGTGCGCTGATGCTGGATGCAGTCAGCCAGCGCGACTACCCGGTGGTCACGGGCGTGTTCCTGGTCGTGGGGGTGTCGGTGATGATGATCAACCTGGTCGTGGACCTGAGCTATGGCCTGCTCGACCCTCGCGTGAGGCACAAGTGAGCGCGGTCCTGCCGGTCGCCGCCAACGCCGCCGCCGTGCCACGGCGGCGCCATCCGTTCGTCACCTTCGTCTCGCGCCTGGTGCGCGAGAAACCGCTGGGTGCCGCGGGCGCGTTGGTGTTCCTGGTGTTCGTGTTCTGCGGCATCTTCGCCGACCAGCTGGCGCCCTATGGCTTCAACGAGATCAAGCCGCTGCACCGGCTGCGTCCACCGTCGCTGGAGCATCTGTTCGGTACCGACAACCTGGGCCGCGACCTGTTCTCGCGCTGCCTGTACGGCGCCCGGCTGTCGGTGATCATCGGCCTCTCGGCGGCGGCCATCGCGACCGTGATCTCGGTGGTCGTGGGCCTGCTCACCGGCTACCTGGGCGGGCGCTTCGACCTGATCGTGCAGCGCTTCGTCGACGCCTACATGTCCTTCCCGGAACTGGTGATCCTGATCGCCGTGGTGTCGGTGATCGGCGCCGGCATGATCCAGATCATCGGTGTGCTGAGCCTGGTGCTGGGCATCGCCGGCAGCCGCATCATCCGCAGCGCGGTGGTGTCGGCGCGCGAGAACATGTACGTGCATGCGGCGCAGTCCATCGGCGCGGGCACCGGGCGCATCCTGTGGCGGCACCTGCTGCCCAACATCATGCCGCCCATCATCGTGCTGTTCACCACGCGAGTGGGTGCGGTGATCCTGGCCGAGTCCGGCCTGTCCTTCCTCGGCCTGGGCATTCCGCCGCCGGCGCCGACCTGGGGCGGGCTGCTGTCCGGCAGCGGCCGCACCTACATGTTCCAGGGGCCTTGGCTGGCGTTGGCGCCGGGCCTGTGCCTCACCGCGGTGGTGTATGCCACCAATGTGTTTGGCGATGCCTTGCGCGACCTGCTGGACCCGCGCATGCGCGGGTCCAAGTGAGCGCCGGTCCGCAGGCCGGGAATCGGCCAGCCGGCTGCGGCCTGCCTGCGATGTGTTTGCGAACCAGACGGATGTCTGCTGTCCTGCCCGAACCTGAAGGAGACCTGTGATGACCCTATACCCGAACGCGCGCCACCTCAAGAACCTGGCGCTGGCCGGCGCCCTGGCGCTCGGCAGCGCGGCTGCCCAGGCCCAGGTGCCGGCGATGATGGAGAAGCCGCAGTACGG
>JBJXHB010000103.1:0-5411 GCA_046160725.1 Aquabacterium sp. | reverse complement strand
CTGGCGCCCCGCTCGCAGCTCCAGCGTACCGCCACCACCCTGCACGATGCGGTGGCCGACCGCGCCCACCCCCTGCACGATGCTGCCGTCGGCCCGCAGCAGCGTGTCGTCATTGCCGGCCACGTGCTGCCCGACCCAGGCCAGGTCGCGGATGTCGCCGCCGGCGGTGACCTGCGCCGCCTTCGGGCTGACGAGCACGACCCGTGCGCCTGTCGCCGCCTGTGCGAGCAGGATGTCGCCGCCGGCGTGCAGCCGCAGGGGCTGGGCATCGCCGGCGTGGATGCCGTCGTGCACCACCTGCGATGCCTGTGTCGGCGCGTCGAAGGTGTTGGAGTCGAAGTTGTCGACGTCGCCGCGCAGCGCCAGCACCGGTCGCACCGTGCTGGGCAAGGCCGATGGCGACCGGTCGGACATGGCCAGCGCTGCCGTGCTGGATGCGGTGAGCGTCAGGTCGCCGGCGGCATGGACGGCCAGCTGGCCGCGCGCCGCCGGTGCCAGCGTCAGGCCCGCCGATCCCGTCGGCAGAGTCACGGCCACGTTGCCGCCGAGCGCCTGGAGGTGGATGTTCGGCGGGGCCCAGCTCATGGGGTCCTGGTACTTGGGGCTCCAGTCGATGCGCTCGGGCGTCGGCCCGTTGGCCGCCAGCGTGCTCCACCAGGCGCTCATGGTGAGCTGGCCGGCCGCCGTCTCGGCCGCCCAGTGGACGTCCCCGGCCTGGCTGGAGGCCCTCAGCCCGCTGGTCGGTGCGTAGGTGAAGAACACCGCGCCGTCGCTGTCGGAGATGCGCTGGCGGCCGGAGAAGCTGCGGTTGGCCGACGCCAGCATGGTCGGGTTGTACAAGGCCGACCAGGCGAGGTCGCGCCCGGCGTCCAGCCGCCACGTGCCGTCCATCACCGCCAGCACCGGCGCGGTGTCCGGCATGCGGGCGGGGTTGAACGAGGGCGCGCTTCCGATGCGCCCACCGGCCGCGATGCGGCCCTCGCCGCGACCGAGCAGGAAGCTGCCGCCGAGCAGGTCGCGGCCGGCCGTGACCTCGATGTCGCCACCGTTCTCCAGCCGCAGCGCAGGTGTGGTCTGGCCCAGGGCGTCCGGCGGCGCCTCGGCCTGTGCGCTGGTGGGCGCCACCGCGCCGAGGTTCAGGATGTCGCGCCCGGCGCGCAGCTGCACGGCGCCGCCGCCGAACGAGCCGAAGCCGTGCCGGAACGCATCCACCGCGCTCCACCAGGCCACGGCGGTCTGGTCCTCCACGCCGGTGTGGTACAGCCACGCACCGGTCAGCTGGGGCGTTGGCGCACCCAGGATGTCGCGGCCGGCGAAGGCGGTGATCGCGCCGCCATGCGACGTGAACTGGGCCGACCATGCCGAGTCGGTCAGCGCCAGCCCGCCGTTCACCTGCGAGGGTTGCCCGGCCACGTAGACCACGCCGGCCGCGGTACCGCTGTTGGAGGACCTCATGCGCAGGTCGCGCGCCGCGACCAGGTCGATGGACCCGGCCGTGGTGCGCAGCATCTTGTCGGCCGCAAGGTCGATGTCGGCCTCGGCGCCGGTCCGGTGGGCCAGCGGATTGGCCGCCGCCAGGTCGGCTCCGGCGACCAGTCGATAGGACCAGGCCGGTCCCTCCTTGATCTCGCTGGGCGTGACCAGGCTGTTGCCGTTGGGCCGGGCCGCGCTGGCAAAGCCGTCGCTGATGCTGCCCGACAGCGTCAGGTGGCCGGCGGCACGGATCGTGAGCAGGCCGGGCTGGCCGCCCGGGCGGTCGGCCGTCCACAGGTTCCAGTCGTTGACGACCCGGAAGTCGCCACTGGACTGGATCTCCACGCCGGGCCGCAATGTCGCCGACGGGTGCGTGGCCAGGCCGGCGGCGGCCAGCACGCCGACCGCTCCCTCCATGAACGCCGCGTTGTCGGCCGCGATGCTCGCCTGGCCGAGCTGGGCATCGCGGCTGAAGCCGCTGGCCAGGCTGGAGAAGCCGCGGTAGACCCGCACCGCCTCGACCACCACCTCCCCGGCACGCACGCGGCCGGCACCGTCGAAGCCACCATCAGCGGCGACCGCCACGGTCCGGGCGTCATCGTCGCGCATGGCGCGCAGGACCACCCGGCCGTCCCGGCCGTCGTCGCCGCCGGCGTCGATAGAGGCCGCGGCACCGAGCCGCAGCACGCCGCCCGTGGAGGACAGCAGCACGTCGCCGCCATTGGCGCCGCTGCGCGAGGATGCGGCCAGAATCTGTCCGTCCAGTCGCAGGTCCCCGGCCGCATGCACGCGCACCTGGCCGCCGGCCGCGGACTCGGCCACCAGCACGCCGCCGATGCGCACCGCGCCGGCATCGGCCGACAGTTGCAACCGCGCGGCCCTCAATGTCGCGGCGTCGAGCACCAGGTCGCCCTGGCGAATGCGGATCTCCACCGCACCATCGATGCCGCCGGCCTGCGCGCGCTGCGCCCAGGCGTCCACGGCGGGGCCGCCCGGGTCCGCCATTCGCAGGCTGGCAGCGTCCAGCGCCAGCTGGCCGCCGCGCCCTCCCGCCTCGGCACCGGCGAGCACGCGGGCACCGGCCGTCAGGACAATGCTGCCCGGCAGGGCCGGGGTGGCGGTGTCGGCGGCCTCGATGCGGATCGAGCCGGCATCCGCCCCGCCCCTTGCCGATGCGTCCAGCAGGCCGTCCACCCGCACGTCACCGGCCTGCGTCGTCGCGACGATGCGACCGCCCGCGCCATGGACCACCTGGTCCACGCCGCTGGGCAAGACCGCGCCGGCCACCTGGGTCGTCGAGTCGGACGTGAAACGCACGCCCGTCGACCCGGCCTCGCCACGGGCGGCAAAGCGCAGCTCGCCTCCGGCGGCCTGCACCTGGCCGCCCTGGGTCACGCTGCGCCCCGAGAAGCTCAATGCCGCACCCAGCCCGATGGCGCCGTCCGACGCCTGGTGGGATGCCGCCCGCGTGGCCAGCACCAGGGCACCGGAGGCGGCGTCCACGCTGTACTCGGCGCCTGTCGCCGCCGTGATGCGGGCTGCCGCCAGTGTCAGGTCGCCCTGGGCCTGCAGCACGCCACGCCCGTCGAAGCGCAGGTCGCCATCGGCCGCCAGCTCGGCCGCGGCGAAGGCCAGGCGCTGCGGGCCGGTGCCGGCCGTGCCGGCGTCCCCCAGCACCAGCATCGGCGCCGTCGTGCCCCCAGGCGTCGCGCGCGCCAGCACCTGCAGCCGGCTGCCGCCCATGGCCTGCGGGTCCGGTGCTGCCGTCCCCAGGTTGACCAGTCCGACACGGTCGGCCTCCAGGCGCACCAGCTGGTCCGGCGTGCCGACGCCCCGGATCAGGGCGGCGTCCAGGTTCAGTTCGCGCAGGGCGTAGTCATGGGCGCCATGGAAGGTGATGTCGGTGGCCGCCGACAGGCGCAGGTGGGTCGCCGCCCGGGTGGCCAGCAGCACCGCACCGCTCAGCGTGCCATCGGTCGCCGGGCCGGCCTGCGGCAGGCCGACGTGCAGTTGCCGCCCGGCCAGCGCCAGGTCCTCGGCCTGCAGCGCCATGCCGGGGTCCAGGGACAGCTCGCGCGAGCCGCCCAGCCGGACCACCGGGGCCGACACCTGCGCGCCGGCCTGGGCCACCAGGACGCCTCGGTCCGATGTCGTCCCGGTCTGCGACCACTGTGCCGCGCGCGACGACGACACCGATGCATGCGCCGCGCCGCCCTCCAGTTGCCACGCCGGCCGTGGCAGGCCCTGGGCCGTGCCGGCGGTCGCCTGCAACAGGCTGCCGCTGTCCAGCTGCACCTGCTGCCGGGCCAGCAGCGTCACCTCCTCGGCCTGCAGGGCGACCTGGGTCGCCGTCAACCGGACCGTGCCGTTCAGCGCCTGCAGCAGCTGGCCGTCTGCACCCGTGCGCAGGCCGCCCAGCAGGATGCTCCCGGCGCCGCTGTCGCTGAGCGTGCGCACGGACAGGCGCGACCAATCGTCGCCCGACACCTCGGCCGGCGGCGCCGCCACCGTATCCACGATCGCCATGGCGCCATCACGGATCGCCAGGTCCAGCTCGCCGGCGCGGCCGGCCGGGTCGGCGGCCGTGGCCTGGCGCAGGCCATGCAGGTCCAGGCGCAGGTCCAGGTCGACCGCCTCGCGGCCGACGATGGCGATGCGGCCGCCATCGGACGGCAGGCGCGGCGCCGACTGGTCCAGGCGCTCGGCGCGCGAGTCCAGGAAGGTGCCGATCGAGGTGCGGTCCAGCCGCGACCGTGCATCGATGACGGCCGTCGGCTCGACCCGGATGCGGGTGCCTTCGGTCGCCTGGCCGCCCTCCGCCCCCAGGTAGCCGCTCACCGTGGCGCTGCCGTCGTCATGGCGCACCGCCCCGGCCAGCACGCCGCGCCCGGCATCGGCCAGGGAGACGACCACGGCACCGGGCAGCAGCGCGTAGCGGGCCGGCAGCAACGTGTAGCGCCCGGGTGCCAGCGCCGAGCCGGCCATGGTGATGGTCAGGGTGGCGCCCGGCTTCAGCGTCGCCGCCGCGCCGCCGGCCATCACCTCCGGGTCGTGCGGCGCGAAGGCATAGCTGTGCGTCGGCAGGACCGCATACAGGCCGCTGCGGGCCAGGACGTCGGTGCTGCCGCCGACGCCGGCCACGAACTCCCAGGCCTGCAGGCTGCCGCCGGCCTGGGCCGCCAGCAGGGCCCGCGGTGCCACGTCCAGCCGCGTGGCGTCCAGCGAGATGCCGGCCGACAAGGGCAGCGCGTCGAGCACCTGGATGTCCGGGTTGGCCGTGGCATCGACCGGCTTGGCCGTGCCGTCGGCGCGATACAGGCCGCTCGGCCGGTACTGCCAGCGCCGGCCGTTGACCGTGGTGCCCACCGGCACCATCAGGCCCTGTCCCGACACCGACAGCTCCGCCCGTGCCATGAGTTCAATGGCATCGGCCACCAGGTCGATGCGGCCAAAGGGCTGGCGCAGCGGCGCGTCGATGACGATCTGACCAGCGGCCAGCCGGAGCTGGCCCGCTGCAGACAGCGGTGCCTGGCTGCTGCTGTCGCCTGCCTGCGGCGACTGCACGCGCAGCACCGAGCCCGAGTCCAGCCCGGCAATGTCGAATGCGGTCATGGACGTGGTGTAGACCTGTCCGCCCACCAGATTCAGGTCGCCGCCGAAGCGCAGGCTGCCGTGCGCCGTCGGCTCGCTACCGCGGCTGGTGCCGACCAGGCGGACCTCGCCGTCGCGCCGCGCTTGGCCACCCGCGCCGTCGCGCGTGGCGCTGAAGGTGGCCGCCCGCAGGCCCTGCAGTGCGACGTCGCCGTAGACCTCGACCAGCGACGCATCCAGATGCAACACCGCATCGCCCTTGGTGGCCAACGGCGCGACCTCGAAGCTGGACGGCAACGTGCGCCGCCGGTCGCCCACGGCGATGTAGGTGGCGCCGAGACGTGCGG
>JBJXHB010000102.1:0-4377 GCA_046160725.1 Aquabacterium sp. | reverse complement strand
AGCATCGGCCCGCCGCTGACGCCGATGGTCGGCAGCCCGGCGCTGCCGGCGCCCATCAGCAGGCTGGGCGTGGTCTTGTCGCAGCCGAACAGCAGCACCACGCCGTCGATCGGGTTGCCGCGGATGCTCTCCTCCACGTCCATGCTGGCCAGGTTGCGGTACAGCATCGCGGTCGGGCGCATCAGCACCTCGCCCAGCGACATCACCGGAAACTCCAGCGGAAAACCGCCCGCCTCGTAGACACCGATCTTGACCTGCTCGGCAATGGTCCGGAAGTGGCTGTTGCAGGGGTTCAGCTCGCTGAAGGTGTTGCAGATGCCGATCACCGGCCGGCCATCAAACTGGTCATGCGGCAGGCCCTTGCCCTTGAGCCAGCTGCGATAGGCAAAGCCATCGCGGTCCTGGCGTCCGAACCATTGCTGGCTGCGCAGCGTCTTGGGGTCGCGTCGGGGCTTGTCGGTGCTCATGGTGGGCGGGTCCGCTGGATGTGCTGCAGGCAAAGCGTCGGCCGGGTGCCGCCGCGTATCATGGCTATGGTATGACGATTGCGCCTGCACACCGGGGCCGGGACAACCCGGCATGCACATGAACACTCCGACCGCGCCGGACGGCGCCAGCGACCTCGGCCTGATCGGCCTGGCGGTGATGGGCCAGAACCTGGTGCTCAACCTGGAGAGTCGGGGCCATCGGGTCAGCGTCTACAACCGCACCACGGCGGTGACCGAGGCCTTCGTGGCCGAGCATCCCGGCAAGCGACTGCAGGCGGCCGCGACGCTGCAGGCCTTCGTCGCCAGTCTCAGCCGCCCGCGACGCATCCTGGTGATGGTGCAGGCCGGTGCGGCGGTCGACGCGGTGATCCAGCAACTGGTGCCGCTGCTGGCGCCGGACGACATCGTCGTCGATTGTGGCAACAGCCTGTACACCGACACCGAGCGGCGCGATGCCGAGATGTCCGCACGCGGCCTGCGCTTCGTCGGCGCCGGCGTGTCCGGTGGCGAGGAGGGCGCACGCAAGGGGCCCAGCATCATGCCGGGCGGGCCGGCGTCGACCTGGGCCGAGCTGAAACCGGTGTTCGAGAGCATCGCCGCGCGCGTGGACGGCGAGCCCTGCGTGGTGCACATCGGCCCGGGCGGCGCCGGGCACTTCGTGAAGATGGTGCACAACGGCATCGAGTACGGCGACATGCAGCTGATCTGCGAGGCGTATCAGCTGCTGTCGGCCGCCGGCCTGTCCACGGCCGAGATGGCCGAGGTGTTCAACCGCTGGAACGAGGGCCCGCTGCAGAGCTACCTGATCGAGATCACCGGCCGGGCGCTGGAACAGGTCGACCCGGACACCGGCCGGCCGCTGGTGGACCTGATCCTGGACACCGCCGGCCAGAAGGGCACCGGCCGCTGGACGCTGATCGCGGCGGCCGAGGCTGCGGTGGCGGTGAGCACCATCAACGCGGCCGTGGAGGCGCGCATCCTCTCGGCGGCCAAGGACCTGCGGGTCCAGGCCAGCGGCTTGCTGGCCGGCCCCCGGCCCGGTGATGCGCAGCCGATGCTCGCGACCCGCGACGCCTATGTCCAGCAGGTGCACGACGCGCTGTATGCCAGCAAGATCGTCAGCTATGCCCAGGGCCTGGACCTGCTGCGCCAGACCGGCCAGCGCAAGGGCTGGGCGCTGGACCTGGGCGCCATCGCCTCCATCTGGCGCGGCGGCTGCATCATCCGCGCGCGCTTCCTGAACCGCATCACCGAGGCCTATCGGGCCGATCCGGCATTGGGAAACCTGATGCTGGCCCCCTACTTCATGGACACCCTCAACCGCACCCAGGCCGCCTGGCGCGCGGTGGTCGGCAGGGCGGTGGCAGCCGGCCTGCCGGTGCCGGCGTTCAGCGCATCGCTCGGCTACTACGACAGCCTGCGCAGCGCCCGGCTGCCGGCCAACCTGCTGCAGGCCCAGCGCGACTTCTTCGGCGCCCATACCTACGAGCGCATCGACCAGCCCAGGGGGCGGTTCTTCCACACCCGCTGGCCGGAAATCATCGGGTAGTTCCTCGCTGCGGCGTTCGGCGCCGGGCTGCTACTGTTGCGCTCCTGCCCGCAACCGACCGGAGCCCGTCCACATGTCCCTGCCCCATCGTCGCCGCCACTTGCTGGCCCTGGCCGTCACCGCCGCTGTGGTCGCGGCCGGCCTGGCCCCTGTTGCGGCCTCGGCACAAGCCTATCCCGACCGGCCGATCAAGTTCATCGTGCCCTATCCCCCGGGCGGCGGCACCGACGTCATTGCCCGCATCGTGGCGCCTCGGCTGCAGCAGCTGCTGGGCCAGAACATCGTCATCGACAACAAGGGCGGCGCCGGCGGCTCGGTGGGCACCGACCTGGCGGCCAAGGCGGCCCCCGACGGCTACACCGTGCTGTTCACGCTGAACTCGCACACCATCAACCCGGCCATCTATGCCAGGCTGCCATTCGACACCGAGAAGGCCTTCGACCCGGTGGGCCTGGTGGCGTCGCTGCCGCAATTGCTGGCGGCGCACCCGCAACAGCCCTTCAACAGCGTCGCCGAGCTGATCGCCGCGGCCCGCGCCAAGCCCGAGTCGCTGGCCTATGCGTCGGTGGGCATCGGCTCGCCCGGCCACCTGGCCGGCGAGCTGTTCAAGCTGCGCACAGGCACCCAGATGACGCACATCCCCGACCAGGGCGGCGGCCCGGCGGTGGTCGACGTGATGGGCGGCCAGGTGCCGCTGATCTGGGTCTCCATCCCGGCCGCGGCGCAGCAGGTCAAGGGCGGCAAGCTCAAGCCGCTGGCGGTGTCCACGCTCAAGCGCAGCGCGGCCGTCCCGGACGTGCCCACGGTCGCCGAGGCCGGCGTGGCCGACTTCGAGGTCGACAGCTGGTATGCCATGTTCGTCCCGGCGCGCACGCCGCGGCCCATCATCGACCGGCTGAACAAGGCGCTGAACGAGGCGCTGGCCGACCCCGGCATCAAGGCCCAGCTGCTGGCACAGGGCAGCGAGGGCGTGGGCGGCACGCCGGAGCGGCTGGGCAAGGCCGTAAGCGACGAACTGCCCAAGTGGGCCAAGCTGGCGCGCGACGCCAACATCAAGGCGGAGTGACCCCCTTGCCCCCGATGCGCACACCACGGAGCACACGACATGCCGGCTACTGACCCCGCCGTGGTGGCGCGGGTGGCGGCCCTGGTGGCCCGTGCCCGGGCGGCCCAGCACGTGGCCGACGGCTACGACCAGGCCCGCACCGACGAGCTGGTGCTGGCGGCAGGCTGGTCCATCATGGAGCCGGGCCGCAACCGGGCGCTGGCCGAGCTGGCGGTGGCCGACACCGGCATCGGCCGGGTCGATGACAAGATCGCCAAGAACCACCGCAAGACGCTGGGCCTGCTGCGCGACCTGCAAGGCGCCCGCTCGGTCGGCGTGATCCGCGAGGACGCCGCCGCCGGCCTGGTGGAGATCGCGCGGCCGGTGGGCGTGGTCTGCGCCGTCACGCCCTCGACCAATCCGGCGGCCACGCCGATCAACAAGATCATCAATGCGCTCAAGGGCCGCAATGCGGTCATCGTCGCGCCGTCGCCCAAGGGCTGGAGCACGGCGCAGCGGCTGGTGGAGATGGTGTGGGCGCAGTTTGACCGCATCGGCGCACCGCGCGACCTGGTGCAGGTGCTGCCGGCGCCCATCGACAAGGCCCACACCGGCGAGCTGATGCGGCAGTGTGACCTGGTCGTGGCGACCGGATCGCAGGCCAATGTGCGGGCGGCCTATGCCAGCGGAACGCCGGCGTTTGGCGTCGGTGCCGGCAACGTCGCCGCCATCGTCGACGAGACGGCCGACGTGGCCGCCGCCGCGGCCCGCATCGCCCGCAGCAAGACCTTCGACAACGCCACCAGCTGCTCGTCCGAGAACAGCGTGGTGGTGGTGGCATCGCAACGCGTGGCGCTGCTGCAGGCACTGGCCGCCCATGGCGCCGTGCTGCTGGTCGCGGCCGACAAGGCCCGGCTGCAGACCTTGATGTGGCCTGACGGCAAGTTGTCGTCCCGCGCCATCGGCCAGGGCGCCGAGGCCATCGCCGCCGGGGCGGGCATTGGCGTGCCCGCCGGCACGCGCATGTTGATGGTGGACGAGGACGGCGTCGGCGCGGCGCATCCTTTCTCCGGCGAGAAGCTGAGCCCGGTGCTGGCGCTGTACACCGTGCCGGACTTCGCCGCCGCGGCCGCCTGCGTCGCCGCGGTATACGCCTTCCAGGGCGCCGGCCACTCGGTCAGCCTGCACACCACGCGTGACGAGCGCGCCCTGCAGCTGGGGCTGACGCTGCCGGTGTCGCGGGTGATCGTCAACCAGGCGCATGCCATCGCCACCGGCGGCAGCTTCGACAACGG
>JBJXHB010000101.1:0-6013 GCA_046160725.1 Aquabacterium sp. | reverse complement strand
CTTCGGCATGACCTTCCGGGTCAGCCTGTTCACCACCGTCATCTGCATCGCGCTGGGCTACCCGTTGGCCTATGCGTTGTCGCAGATGCCGCGCCGCGCCGCCAACCTGTGCATGATCGCCGTGCTGCTGCCCTTCTGGACCTCGCTGCTGGTGCGCACCTATGCCTGGCTGGTGCTGCTGCAGCGCAAGGGCCTGATCAACCAGTGGGGCCAGCAGCTGGGCTGGTGGGACGAGCCGCTGGCCCTGGTGCACAACCTGACCGGCACGCTGATCGGCATGGTGCACATCATGCTGCCCTTCATGGTGCTGCCGTTGCTGGGCGCCATGCGCGCCATCGACGCCGACCTGCTGAAGGCCGCGGCCAACCTGGGCGCCAGCCCGGCGCGGGCCTTCCGCAGCGTCTTCCTGCCGCTGTCGCTTCCGGGGCTGGCCGCCGGCACGCTGATCGTCTTCATCCTCTGCCTGGGCTTCTATGTCACGCCGGCGGTGCTGGGCGGCGGCAAGGTGATCATGGTGTCCAACCACATCGCCAACGACATCGAGCTGTTCTTCAACTGGGGCGCGGCCAGCGCGCTGGGCGTGGTGCTGCTGGTGCTGACATTGGCGCTGCTGTGGGCGGCCACGCGCCTGCTGCGGCTGGACACGCTGCTGGGGAGCACGCAGCGGTGAGCGGCTGGCTCGACACACCGGCCACCGCCACGCAGGTCACCCACCGCCAGCGGCTGTGGCTGTACGCGCTGGCGGGGCTGGTGCTGGCCTACCTGGTGGTGCCCACGCTGATCGTCATCCCGATGTCGTTCTCGGGCTCGCAGTACCTGGAGTTCCCGCCGCTCGAGTGGTCGCTGCGCTTGTACCGCAACTACCTGGACTCCAGCAGCTGGATGCAGGCCACGCGCACCTCGTTTGCGGCCGGCTTCCTGACCATGCTGCTGGCCACGCCGCTGGGCACGCTGGCGGCCTACGGGCTGTTCGTGGCCCGGCTGCCGGCGGCGCGCTTCATCCACACCGTGATGCTGACGCCGATGATCGTGCCGGTGATCCTGGTGGCCATCGGCGTGTTCTATGTCTATGTCAAGCTCAAGCTGGTCAACTCGCTGGCGGGCATCGTGCTGGCCCACACCATGCTGGCGCTGCCGCTGGTCATCATGGTGGTGACGGCGGCGCTGAAGAGCTACGACCTGAACCAGGAGATGGTGGCGCGCAGCCTGGGCGCGTCGCGGGCGCGGGCCTTCATCGGCATCACGCTGCCGCAGCTGCGCTTTGCGGTGGTGAGCGCGGCGCTGCTGTCCTTCCTGACCTCGTTCGACGAGGTCATCCTGGCGCTGTTCATCGCCGGTGGCAACAACTCCACGCTGACGCGCAACATGTTCAACGCCCTGCGCGACCAGATCGACCCCACCATCGCCGCCATCTCGACCCTGATGATCGTGGTCACGACGGTGCTGCTGGTGTTGTCGCAGCTGTACGGCAGCGAGCGTCGGGACTGACGCTCGCTGCCGTGCCGGGCTGGGCTATCGCTACCGACACCCCCCAGACACGGGGGCGGCAGCAGGCCGGACCGCAGCCAGAATGCGGCCTTCGACAACCCGACACCATGAGACCCGACATGTTCAACCGTTCCCTGCTCTGCCTGGCCATCGCCACTGCCCTCGCCTCCCCGGCCATGGCGGCCACGATATCCGTCAATACCGACCGCGCCAGCTTCGAGGCCTCCCTTGGCGGGCCGGTGACGGTCGAGGATTTCACCGATACCCACCACTTCCCGATCCATACCGGCGTGCTGAACAGCGCGACCAACCTGCCGGGCATCGGCATCACCCCGGGCACCATCAAGGCCGGCGTCACCTATTCGGTCCAGCTGCCGATGCCGGAATATGGCTTCAACATCGACGCCGGTGCACAGTTTGTCGGCGGCTTCCTGGACACCGTGCAGGGCAACGGCCCGCTGACGGTGACCTTCGACAGCGCCGTCAGCGGCTTCGGCTTCGACACCAACGCCTTCTCCCCCAACGTCCATGTCGTCGTGCACTTCGCCGACGGCAGCAGCGATACCTTTGACGGCATGGCGCTGGACATGTCCATGCACTTCTTCGGCTTCACTGGCAACGGCTCGCTGATCACCCATGCCGAGATTGGCTCGCCGCTGAACGGGTCGACCTACTTCGGCCTCGACAACTTCACGTTCGTGGCCGGTGCCGTGCCGGAGCCGGGCACCTACGCGCTGATGGCGCTGGGCCTGGTCGGCGTCGGCGCCGTTGCCCGCCGCCGCAAGGCCTGACCGGCCGACGCAAGGCCGATGCCCGGCCCGGACATCGGGCCCCAGAGCGCCCCGCAGCCGATGGCCTGCGGGGCGTTTTCACTTGCGGCGGTCGCCGCTCAGCGGCGGCGCCGCGCCACGCCGGCCACCGCAGCCAGGCCCAGCAGCATCAGGGCATAGGTGCCCGGCTCGGGCACCTGCGCGACGGCCAGCACGCCGGTGTCGGCAAAGTCGGTGAAGACGCCGTCCACGCCCAGCCGCATGTAGTAGGCCATCTCGGCCACCGGGTCGCCAAAGCCGTAGCCGCTGGCGTCGTTGCGGAAGGTCCAGGTGTGGATCAACAGCCCGGCCGCGTGGGCCGCCTCGATCACCCCCGTGCTGCCGTCCACGCGCCGGTCGTTGATGTTGACCACGCCGTTGTTGTCGCGGTCGACGCCATCGGCGACGGTGCGCACCAGGTAGGGCTTCCACGGGCCGACGCCGTCGGCATAGCCGGCGATGAAGGCCAGGCCGGCGGTCGTCAGCAGGTCGGCGAAGGTGCGCGGGTCGCCGGCGACCGCGAAGTCGTAGGGCTTGTCATAGGGTGCCACCAACGACATCGAGCCGTCCGGGTTGACGTCGTCGGCGTCGATCAGCTGCACCAGCTTGATGTCGGTGCGGCTGTTCAGATACTGCAGGTTGGACACCTCGAAGCTCTGGATGAACACCGGCGCGTTGCGGGTGTTGCCATAGGCCGCGTGCAGCGTGGACACCAGCTGGTCCTCGAAGTAGCTGGCGCCCCGGCCCTGGCTCTGCGACACGCCCTTCATGTAGGTGCTGTGCTTGAGCTCGGGGTAGATGCCGACCGTGCGACCCAGGCGCGTGCTTTCCGATTTGGCCAGGGTGATCACCTCGTCCAGCGTGGGCACCTCGTACAGGCCGTCATAGGCCGTGCTGCGGCCGCGCGTCTGCTTGGCCCGCAGCGTCTTCAGCTCGGCCAGCGTGAAGTCCTCGACGAACCACTCGTTGGCCACCACGACGCCGTCGATGGTCTTGGTGGTGCGCCGGGACGCGAACTCGGGCCGCAGCGCGACGTCGGTGGTGCCGCCGATGATCGGCTCGTGCCGGGCGACCAGCACGCCGTCCTTGGTCATGACCAGGTCGGGCTCGATGTAGTTGGCACCGAGCTGGATGGCCAGGCGATAGCTCTCCAGCGTGTGCTCCGGCCGATAGCCGGATGCGCCGCGGTGCGCGATGACCAGGGGCGCGGCGCCATCCAGCGTGTTGTAGGCATGGGCCGGTGCGGCGCCGAGGGTCGCGGCGGCGGCGACTGCGGAAAGGGCAAGCAGGGTCTTCATCGGGTCTCACTCCGTTGTGGGGAGACCCAGTCTGCGGCGGCTGCGAGACGGTTTCATGACCGCCGCCACGGCAACCACGGCCCGCTTGACCCAGGCCAGGCGCCGTCCCGCGGCCTGCCTACCCCAGGAAGCCGAACAGATTCCCGGCCACCTTGCGCATCTGGATCTCCTCGCTGCCCTCGGTGATGCGGTAGCGGCGGTGGTGGCGATAGATGTGCTCGAAGGGCTTGTGCCTTGAATAGCCCAGGCCGCCGTGCACCTGCATGGCGCGGTCGGCCGCCTCGCATACCAGACGGTTGGCCCAGTAGTTGCACATCGACACCTTGTCCGAGAGCCGGTGCTCGACCTCGGGCTTGGGCATCTGGTCCATCTGCCAGGCCGTCTTCCGGATCAGCAGGCGCAGCATCTCGACCTGCGTGGCCAGCTCGACCAGCGGGAACTGGATGCCCTGGTTGGCCGCCAGCGGCTTGCCGAAGGGCTTGCGCTGGCGCGCATAGGCCACGCTTTCGCGCACGCAGTAGTCGGCCGCGCCGAGGCTGGATGCCGCCTGGCGGATGCGGTTCTCGTGCACGAAGTGCTGCGCTGCGGCCAGGCCGCGGCCCTCCTCGCCCAGCAGCGCGCCGTCGTCCACCCACACGTCGGTGAAGCTGACCCGAGGATGGTCGGTGGGCATGTTGAAGGTCCAGTAGTACTCCTCGACCTTCACGCCCGGCGTCGCCGTCGGCACGATCAGCGCCGTGATGCCGCGGGCGTCACCGGGTGCGCCGGAGGTGCGCGCGAAGACCAGGCAGTGGCTGGCGATGTGCATGCCGGTGGTCCACATCTTCTGGCCGTCGATGCGCCAGCCGCCGCGCCCGCCCCGGGTCTCGCGCACCGCGCGGGTGTCCATGTGGGTGGCGTCCGAGCCATGCTCCGGCTCGGTCAGGCCGAAGCTCATCTTCATGGTCTCGTCGAACACACCGGGTATCAACGCCTGCTGCTGCTCGGGCGTGCCGAAGTCGCGCAGCACCAGCACCAGCGGCAGGTTGCCGACGATGCTGTGCTCGGTCTGCAGGTCGTTGTGCAGGCCCAGGCCGCGCGCGGCCAGGTGCTCGCGGATCACCGCCATCCACAGGTGGCTGCCGTCGCGCCCGCCATAGGCCCGCGGCAGCGAGAAGCGCCAGTGCCCGGCGGCGTCGGCGCGGCGGCGGGCCGCGCGCAGCAACTGCTCCCACTCCTGGCGCGGCAGGCCGCCGCCGTCGAAGTCGGTGCGCGCCCATTCGCGCCGGTGGTCGAAGAAGCGGATGTTGTCGTCAGCGGCCTCCAATGGCCGGATCTCGCGCTCGATGAAGGCATCCAGCTCGGCCAGGTAGGCCACCAGGTCCGGGGGCAGGTTGAAGTCCATCAGGGCCTCCTTGGGGCAGGTGAAGGTGAAGCTGCGTGGTCCGATGCGGCCGGGGTCGCCGGAGCGGGCGCCATGCCCGCGCCGTGGCCGCCATAGCCGGGCTGGTCCACCGCCAGCTTGGCCAGGGCGACCTGCCAGAGGTGCCCGGCCAGGCCCGGCGTGTGCAGGCCGATGCGGCCGCTGGCGATGGCATCGGCCAGGCGTTGGTTGAGGCGCGGCAGGTCGTCGTCCGGCAGGGCATCACCGGCCAGCAGCGCGCGCAGGCGTTGCGCCTCGGCGGTGGCGACGGCCGGGTCCTCGGCCTGCTGGCGCTGGGCGATCGCGCCCAGGTTGGCCGCGACGCGGGCGATGTAGGCCGCATGCGCATCGGCCGGGTCGGCGGACCCTTGCAGGCGCGCCAGCGCGGCCTGGATCTGCTCGGGGGTCGGCAGGTCGTGCATCGGGGTCAGGCCGCGGCCGCCGTGCGCGGCGCGATCAGGGCCAGCAGGTCGGCCTCGGCCTCGCTGGCCCGTCGCCCGACCGCCGCGCGTTCCAGGTTGTCGGCCTCGCCGTGCAGCCAGGCGTGGACCATGCTCTCGCAGATGACGCCCCAGCGCAGCGTGCCCAGGACCTGCCACCAATGAACGCGCGCAGCGTCGAAGACGCCGCCGCCATCGGCATAGCCGGCCGCCAGGTCGTCCACTTGGCCGAAGCCCCCCACCGTCAGCGCCGTGCGGCCGAAGCGCCAGCTGGCCACGCACAGCCAGCCCAGGTCCTCGGCCGGGTCGCCGACATGGGCCAGTTCCCAGTCCAGCACGGCGGCCAGGCCCTGCGGCGCGACGATCAGGTTGCCGTTGCGGAAGTCACCGTGCACCAGCGCCAGCGCAGGCGGCTCGGCCGGCAGGCGGGCCTGCAGCCAGGCCATCGCCAGCTGGAACACCGGCCGCGCGGTGCCATGGCCGCGGTGCCAGTCGCGCAGGTTCTGCAGCTCCTGGGCCGGGCCGGCGCGGCGCAGCGGCGGCAGCGCGTCGGTCGGCAGGCCATGGATGCCGGCC
>JBJXHB010000100.1:0-9445 GCA_046160725.1 Aquabacterium sp. | reverse complement strand
CACCTCCACAAGCCAGCTCACCAGCGCCGCCGGTTTTGGCGGCCAGACGTCCTCCATCGGACCCACAAGGCTCGGGCCGGTGGGGTTGGCGGCCTGTGGGAGGCGCCGAGAACCGGAGGCCCTGGGGCCCGCGCGCGTATCCGCGCGCTTCAACTTCTGACTCGCGGCACATGCCTGAACGCAGAGAGCGACAGCGAGCGTAGTGAGTTGTGCCGCGGGGCCACGGGGCTGAGGAACGGAGGGCACCTGGCCCGCAGGGACAGGCGCCTCATTCTGGCCACCCAGCTCGGCAGCCCCGGCCTTGCCGCGCCACGGCATCAACCCAGATAGCAGCCATCCAGACGACCGCAACGAGCCCAAAGCCGCCACCCGAATGGATACGCCGGAAGGCAATCAGGCATCAGGCGGTCAGGGCATCCAGCGCGGGATAGTCGGTGTAGCCGATCTCGGGCGATGCCACCAGCGGCCCGTAGAAGGTCTCCGGCACCGGCGCATTCAGCGGCGCACCTGCGCGCAGTCGCTGCATCAGGTCCGGGTTGGCGATGAAGGCCTTGCCGAAGGACACCGCGTCGCACTCGCCGGCCGCCAGCGCGGCCTGCGCCATCGCGAAGTCATAGCCCTCGTTGGACACCCAGGCGCCGCGGAACAGCGGCCGCAGCTGGGCACTGAGCTGCGGCGCCTTCTTCGACTCGCGGGTGAAGATGTAGGCCAGCCCGCGCGCGTCGAGCGCCCGCACCAGGTGCGAGAACAGTGCATGAGGGTCGCGGTCGCCCATGGTGTGGGCATCGCAGCGCGGGGCCAGGTGCATGCCGACACGGTCGGCCGACCAGGCCCGCAACACCGCATCCGTCACCGCCAGGTGCATCCGGCAGCGGTTGTCGATGCTGCCGCCCCAGCCGTCGGTGCGGTGGTTGCTGCCGTCCTGCAGGAACTGGTCGATCAGGTAGCCGTTGGCGCCGTGGATCTCCACGCCGTCGAAACCGGCCTCGCGCGCCTGTGCCGCGCCATGCCCGAAGGCCGCGATGATCTCCAGGATCTCCGCCTCTTCCAGGGCGCGCGGCACCACGTAGTCGCGTTTGGGGCGCAGGATGCTCACGGCGCCCTTGGGTGCGATGGCGCTGGGCGCCACCGGCAGCGCGCCGCCCAGCACGTCCGGGTGGCTGATGCGGCCGACATGCCACAGCTGCATCGCGATGCGCCCACCGGCGTCGTGCACCGCCTGCGTCACCTGGCGCCAGGCGCGCACCTGGGCGTCGGTCCAGATGCCGGGCGCACCGGGATAGCCGCGTCCGCCGGGGTGCACCACCGTCGCCTCGGTCAGGATCAGGCCGGCCTGCGCCCGCTGGGCGTAGTAGCGCTGCATCAACGGCACCGGCACGCCTTGCGGGTCGGCGCGCAGGCGCGTCAGCGGCGCCATCAGGATGCGGTTGGGCAGGCTCAGGCTGCCGAGTTGCAAGGGGTCGAACAGGGAGGTCATGGCAGGTCCGTCGGTGGAATCGCGGCCATGGTAGCCACGGTGCCGGGACCGGCCTCCCATGCGGAACCTTGCCGCCCGGTTCAGACGGCCACGGCCCGTCCCATGCCGTCACAGCGCGCATGGCCCACCCGCAACCCTGGTCAGCAAGCGTCCCCTGGCGCACAGACCGGCCCGCTGTCGCGGACCTAGGGTTGCGCACCAGCTCGCGTGCGAGCCCCGCGTTCATTCCATCCTGCCCTTTCCGAGAAGAGAACCATGAACCCGTCCACCGTTCTGTCGCCCAGCACCTTGCCCGCCGACCAGGACCTAGCTGAACAGGCCGTCCCCGGCCACGGCATACCGTCGCAGGACCCAAGCCCTGCGGCGCAGTTTCTGCTCGAACCCCAGGAAGCCGCGCGCGAAGGCAAGTCGGTGCTGATGGGTGGCGGCATGGTGGCGGGCATGGCCACGGGTGCCGCCATCGGCGCCGCGGTGGCTGGCCCTGTTGGGGTGCTGGTCGGAGCCTCGCTGGGGGCCGCGGCAGGGGCACTGGGCGGCGCTGCCGCCGGATCCGCATCGGGCCCGGATGGGTCGAGCAGCGCCGGCGTGGGGCTCGCGGACTCCGTGCGTCTGCACATTGACGACAGCGGCGGCAGCGGTCGACCGGTGGTGCTGATTCATGGCTGGCCGCTGTCTGCACAGGCCTGGGAGCCGCAGGTCTCGGTGCTTTGCGACGCCGGCTATCGCGTGGTGGCCTACGACCGCAGAGGCTTCGGCCGCTCGGACAAGCCGGACACCGGCTACAGCTATGACACCCTGGCCGACGACCTGCAGCGGGTGCTGGACCAATGCGCCTTGCAGGACGTGACGCTGGTGGGCTTCTCGATGGGTGGGGGCGAAGTGGCGCGCTACATCGGGCGGCATGGCGAGTCGCGCCTGCACAGCGTGGTGTTTGCCGCGGCCGTGCCGCCTTACCTGATGAAGACAGCCGACAACCCGGAAGGCCCCCTCCCGCCAGCGAAGGCGCGACAGACGAGGAAGGCGCTCCAGGAAGACCGCAGCTCCTTCTTTGAGCTGTTCACCAGGGACTTCTTCTCGGCCAACGGCGTTCTGAAGGTCACCGAGGCGCAGCGCAGCGAGGCAGTTTCCCTGTGCCACCAGTCGGCGCAGCACGCGGCGCTGGCCTGCATGGACTCGTTCGATGCCACCGACTTCCGTGAAGACCTGAAGAAGGCCACGGTTCCCACGCTGGTGATCCACGGCGACGCGGACGCGATCGTGCCAATCGAAGGCTCGGGACTGCGCACCCACCGAGCCGTGCCCCATAGCCAGCTGGTGACGGTGAAGGGTGCGCCGCATGGGCTGAACCTGTCGCACGCACAGGCCTTCAACCAGGCACTGCTGTCGTTCTTGCGGACCTGAGTCTTCATCATCGCCGCCAAGAGAGAAGGAACCGCCATGCCGCAGAAAGTCCAGCGTCGCAACGAGGCTCGCCAGCGAGGCCTGAAGGAGCGCTCCAGGATGAACAAGGCCCGGCTCGAATCGGCCCTGGCGTTGTGAACGCACAACCCCCGGTCAACGCTGGCGGCTCACTCCCCGAAAGCCCGCCGGTGGCCGCCGTCGAGGCGCGTGCCGTGGCCCCCTTGTTGGTGTCCGGCATCGAAGCGATCGCCCGGTCACGGCTGCTGACGGTCGCTGCCGACGCCTTGCTGGTCGAGGTGGCCGCGCTGCTGTCGAGTGCCCAGATCAGCGTCGTGGTCGTGTGCGATGCCGCCGATGCTGCGGTGGGCGTCATCACCGAGACCACGCTGGTCCGGCGCCTGGGCCTGGGGCAGGCCGACTTCTTCACCACACGGGCGGGCGAGGTGATGACGCCCGAGTTCACGGCATGTGCACTGGAGGACCAACTGTCCGATGTGCTGGCCATGATGCATACGCGCGGCCTCATCCACGTACTCCTTCTCGATGCCGCCAGACACCCGATCGGTGTGCTCAACGCCCGTGACGGGCTGCGGGCGCTGCTGGCGGCCGGCAACCACGAAGAGGCACTGCTGCGCAACTACGTGATGGGGATCGGCTACCAATGAAGTGGATGCCATGACCGGCGCGGATGCCAGACCGATCGTCCTGGTCACAGGCGTTGTTGGAAATCTGGGCCGATCGCTTGCGGAGGCCTTGGCCGACAGTTGTCGCATCGTCGGACTGGATCGCAGACGCGAGTGGCGGGACCAGACACACCGGCACCGCGCGAACCCAGGCGTCAGGTCAGCCGCAAGGACAGGACGGCCATACGTTCGCTGTGGTCAAGGCCAAGAAATGGAGCAAACATGACCAAGAAGGCACGCATCACCGGAAAGGTCGAATTCCGTGAAGGCGATGGCGCAAACATCACGATCCGACCCGGACCGTGCGAGGTCGACGAGACCGCACTGGACGCGACGATCAGCTGGACGGATGGTGAATCGCATGGCTCGGCGGCCATGCCGATCTCCAACTATCGGCACTACCTGGCGAGCCATGCGATCGAGCTGGATGGCGCACAGGCCACCTGAGCGCATCGATCTGATGCTGGGCCATGCCAACAAGGAAACCTCATGACCAAGATCCGTACCGGGCAAGCTCCCGCACCGCTGACGCGCGCGGCTTTCCGTGAACGCTTCAACGGGCGCTTCTACGATCCGGCGTTCGAGGAGGAGCGCGAAGCCATTGCGCGGCTCGAAGCCATCGCGTGGGAGGCCGTTCAGGAAGGCCGCAAGGCACCGATCACCCGGCCAGCCGGCCGTGGCTTTGCCGACCCCAGCTACCAGATCTCGGTGCAATGGCTGGAGACCCGCAAGCGCCTGCGGGCGGCGCAGACGCGATGGAGCGACAGCGCCACGCCGTCACGGGTGCTGCTGATCTGCGGCAGCGCCCGAAACGACGGCACCTGTCCGGGCGAAGTGTCGAAGACCTGGCGCCTGACCGAGATGGCGCAGCGCGTCGTCGAGCGCGCCGGCCTGCAGGCCGATGTACTGGACCTGAGCCTGGTCACCTCGGAGTACGGACGAAACATCCACCCTTGCAAGGGCTGCGTGTCCAGCGCGATGCCGCTATGCCACTGGCCCTGCAGCTGCTACCCGAACCATGCGCTGGACCAGGCCGCCGACTGGATGGCCGAGATCTACGAGCGCTGGGTGGCGGCCCACGCCGTGATCATCCTGGCGCCGACCTACTGGTACCAGTCGCCGAGTCCGCTCAAGCTGATGATCGACCGTATGGTCTGCGCCGACGGCGGCAACCCGGACCCCACAACGACCCATGGCAAGCGCGTGGCCGAGGCCAAGCAGATCGAGCAGCAGGGTTGGGACTACCCCAAACACGTGTCGGGCCGCGCCTACGGCGTCGTGGTGCACGGTGACGTGGCCGGTGTCGAGGCGCACCGGCGCAACCTCACCGACTGGCTGGATTGGATGGGCCTGATCGACGCCGGCGCCGCGGCCAAGCTCGACCGCTACATCGGCTACTACGAGCCGTACTACAACAGCCACGACGCGCTCGACAAGGACGCGGCGGTTCAGGAAGAGGCACGCAACGTCGCCCGCTCGGTGGTTCAGGCGGTCACAGCGCTTCGTGCCGGGAGGCTGGGCCAGCCCGACAAGGATGTCGAGTGGCCACGCTCGAAGTGAACCCCAAGACTGCGACTGGAGTAGCCCCACACGCCACCGAGTCGCCCGACACCTCTTTCACCATCGAGGGGACACAACATGTTCGAAGAGCCTGCGATCCAGGACATGCCGGCCACGATGGCCGGGTCGGAATGACCGCATGGTGACCGCCTCGCCGCGCGCAGCCGCCCAGCCCACGTCGGCCGAAGTGGCCAGCGTGGAGAGCCTACAGATCGGCCAGAACATTGGTGCCGTACATGACTTCTACACGCGCGAGGAACACAAGCGCAGTGCGTCGCAGCGCCACGCCGAGAACATCGGCGGCTTCGTAGGGCGGCCGGCCTTCTTGGTCGTCATCCTGGTGTTCACATCGGCATGGATAGTCGCCAACCTTGCCCTACCCGCATTTGGCCTGGCCCCATTCGACGCGACACCCTTCCACATGCTCCAAGGCGTCGTCGCGCTGGCGGCGTTGCTGACCACAACCGTCGTGCTGATCAAGCAGAACCGGGTGGCGAAGCTCGGTGAGCAGCGTGCCCACCTCGAATTGAAAGTGACGCTGCTCATCGAACAGAAGACAGCCAAGCTGATCGACCTGCTGGAAGAACTGCGGCGCGATCTGCCCAACGTGAAGAACCGCCAAGACTTGGGTGCCACCGTCATGCAGCAGGCAATGAGTCCCGAAGGAGTGCTGGCCGCGCTGGACGAGAAGGTGACTGCGCCCGACGGGTCGATCTCGAATCCTGAGCCTGCAACGGTCGACGTGCCGCCTCGTCAGGGGTGACTTGAGACGCGCTCGATATCGCCACCTCGCGAGGTCATCCGACTCTGGGCGCCGGGCGCTGGAAGCTCTTCCTGCACAAGTTCATCAAGCGCCCGACGCAAAGCCATGAGGAGGCAGCATCGGCGTCGATCCAAACGCGCTTGGTCTTCGCGGTGACGCGCTCTGGCGGCGAATGCCGCAACTCGGGCTGCGGCACCTCACCCGTGCGCCACAACTGCACCGGCACAGCCAGAGCAGCGACCACCAGCAGCGCCAGGGTGCCGAACACGATGAGGACCCACTTGGCCGCTCTCATTGACATCGGGTCGGAGGGCGGCAGCATCATGCGCCAGCCGACCTGGCTTTCTGCCAACTGCGCTCAGCCGGTGGCTGAGATCGCACCATGACTCCCGCTCGACATCTGCACTGTTACCGCAGCCAGGCCTGAGGCGATGCCGGCCGCTGGGATCACCGGCCACGCCGGGCTCACGGGATCAGGTCTTCGACGGTGAGCGTTCGGTAGTGGACCGCCACCGTTGCGCCACAGGCACGGGCCAGTGCTGCGGCCTGGGCAGCATGCTCGCTGTCCTCGACCTTCACGAGCAGCCACAGGTAGCCCTCCTCCGTGAGTGCCACATAGCGCCTCAACAATGTGATCTCGTAGCCAAAGTTTGCCAGGGGGCCGGTGTTGTCAACCATGGCCCGCAGTTGGGACAGGCTTTCCCGTGGCGAGAACTGCCGTACGCTCGCCGCGGGCCAGCCGGCGGCATGCAGTGCGGACACCAGCGCGTCCATCTGGCCCTGTGCCTGCAAGCCCGTCATCACATGGCCGACGGGCTTGAACACCCCGAACGATGTGGGCAGCTCGGCTGCTTCAGCAGCATGGATCAGTTCGGTGCCACCGGCTGTCCCTTCACGCGCATTGGCGTTGGCGGTCGATGGGCCTGACAGGGTGTCGGCATCAATTGGAGAGGTAGGAGTGGCCATGGTCTGCGCGTCGTTGAGTGGCCATGCTCGAACACGCCCTTCAGGCCGTCTGTGCGTTCACCAACGCGCTGCGTTCGCACGCGCACAGTCCGGCGGTGCGGCACGGGCTAGCCTTGGCCGACACGTTGGTCGACCAGGAGTCCGTCTTGACTCTCGCGAACCTCACTGTGCTGGTCCTGTCCGGCGTGATGCTTGCCGCCTGTGGCGACACCGCGAAGCTGACGGTAGCCGAAGGGACTGGGCCGCAGCCGCGTTGGGTGTCACCCCAGCCGACGCTGATCCCGACCGTGAACATCGCTCCGGCGCGGGGCTGGCCCGCTGGCGTCACGCCGCATGCAGCGGCCGGCTTGCGCGTGACAGCCTTTGCCCGCGGCCTGGATCACCCTCGGTGGCTGATGGTGCTGCCCAACGGCGATGTGCTGGTGGCTGAAACCAATGCACCCGCGCGTGCCGGGGACGGCGGCAGTCTGCGGGGTTTCGTCATGGGCCTGGTGATGAAACGCGCCGGCGCTGCCACGCCCAGTGCCGACCGCATCACCCTGCTGCGAGACAGCCAGGGCACCGGTGCGGCCGATTCACGGAGCGTGCTGCTCGACGGGCTGAACGCACCCTTCGGCATGGCGCTGGTCGGCACGGATCTCTACGTGGCCAACACCGATGCCGTCCTGCGGTTTCCCTACACCCCGGGGCAGACCAAGATCACGGCGCCCGGCGTGGTCGTCGCCAGGCTGCCGGCGGGGCCCATCAACCACCACTGGACCAAGAACCTGATCGCCAGCGCCGATGGCCAAAAGCTCTATGTGACCGTGGGCTCGAACAGCAACGTGGCCGAACGCGGCATGGCGGTAGAGGCCGAACGTGCGGCGATATGGGAGCTGGATCTCGCGACTGGTGCGCACCGTGTGTTTGCCAGCGGCCTGCGCAACCCGAACGGGATGGCATGGGCGCCCGACGGTGCGTTGTGGACGGTGGTCAACGAGCGCGACGAGCTGGGCAGCGACCTTGTGCCGGACTATCTGACCGTCGTGCGAGATGGCGGCTTCTACGGCTGGCCGTACAGCTACTTCGGCAGCCACATCGACGAGCGCGTCCAGCCGCAGCGCCCCGAGCTCGTCGCCATGGCGCTGGTGCCGGACTACGCACTCGGGCCCCACACCGCGGCACTCGGACTCGCGTGGTCGGCCGGCACGACCTTGCCGGCGCGCTTTGCACATGGCATGTTCATCGGCCAGCATGGCTCGTGGAACCGACGCCCGCACAGTGGCTACCGGGTGATCTTCGTCCCATTCGACGGCTCTCGGCCCGCTGGTTCTCCACCGCTGGACGTGCTGACGGGCTTCCTTGACGGCGAGGGCAATGCCTACGGGCGCCCAGTGGGCGTTGCCGTGGATCGGCAGGGCGGCGTGCTGGTGGCGGACGACGTTGGCAATGTGGTCTGGAGAATCACGGCTGCCCCGTGATGGACTCAGGACCCCCTTCTGAGCGGAGTCCGCGACCCATCCTGCCCGTCAACCGGCCAGCTCTGGCGGCGGCTGGAACGCAAAGCCCATGCGCTCCAGCTGCTGCGCCAGCTGGATGGTCTGCAGGTCGCCCCACATCGGGCCGATGATCTGCACACCGATGGGCAAGCCTTGCGCGTCCGGGCCGGTGGGGATGATGGTGGCCGGCAACAGCGCCACGCCGGCCAGGCCGGCCCAGAAGGTCTGGCTGAAGTACGGGTGCGCCTGGCCGTCGATGGCCACCGTGCGGCCGCCGAAAGGCCCGTGGTCGTGCACGAAGGCGCTGGTCGGCATGATCGGCGTGACCAGGAAGTCATGGTCGCGGAAGAAGTCGTGCCAGGCCTGGCGCAGCCGCGCGCGGTCCTCGTCCAGCGCGGTCCAGCGGTGCAGGCTCATCACTTGGTCGCGCATCACGCGGGCACGCTCGCTGTTGTCGCCGGCCGCCAGCCCGGCGACCTGGGCCTGACGCGCGTCCCATGCCGCTTGCGGCCCGCGCGCGCCCAGCGCACCCTGCAGCAAAGCGCTGTAGACGGCATGGCTGCGCGCCGCGGTGAAAGCCGGCCGGGCATCGGGCAGCACCTGGGCACCGGCCGAGGCCAGCGCCTGCGCCACCGCCTGCACCCGGCCCGCGACCGCGGCGCTGGACGGGCAGATCGGGTCGCTGTCCCACACCGCCACGCGCAGCGACGAGACCGGCTTGTCCAGCGCCGGCAGGCGGAACGACAGGCCCGCGGCATCCAGGTCATCCGGGCCGGCGGTCAGCCGCAGGGCCAGCTCCAGGTCGGCGGCGCTGCGGGCCAGCGGCCCGACCACCGCCAGGTCCACTGGCGTGCGGCTGTCGCCCAGCGTGTGCCCATGCGACGACAGCAGGCCCCAGCTCGGCTTGTGGCCGAACACGCCGCAGAAGTGCGCCGGGTTGCGGATGGACCCGCCGATGTCGCTGCCCATCTCCAGCGCACTGAAGCCGGCCGCCAGCGCCGCCGCGCTGCCGCCGGACGACCCGCCCGGCGTGCGCCCGGGTGTCTCGCCCAGGCTCCAGGGGTTGTGCGTCGTGCCGTAGACCTCGTTGTAGCTCTGGAAGTCCGCCAGGTCGACC
>JBJXHB010000099.1:0-13963 GCA_046160725.1 Aquabacterium sp. | reverse complement strand
CCAGCCGGGGCAGGACCGCGCGCACGCCGGGGTCGTCGGTGCAGGCCACCACCGCACCGTAGAACGGCAGGCGGTGCACGAAATCGATGAACGCGCCGTGCAGCCGGTCCAGGCTGTGGCCGTAGGTGTCCATGTGGTCGGTGTCGATGTTGGTCACCACCGCCAGCACCGGCGTGAGGTTGAGAAACGACGCGTCGCTCTCATCGGCCTCGACGACGATGAAGTCGCCGGCACCCAGCCGCGAGTTGGCGCCGGCGCTGTGCAGCGTGCCGCCGATGACGAAGGTCGGGTCCAGGCCGGCCTGGGCCAGCACGCTGGTGACCAGCGAGGTGGTGGTGGTCTTGCCGTGCGTGCCGGCAAGGGCGATGCCCTGGCGCAGGCGCATCAGCTCGGCCAGCATCACCGCCCGCGGCACCACCGGCAGCGCGCGGCTGCGTGCGGCGACGACCTCGACGTTGTCGGCCGGCACGGCGGTGGACACCACCACCGCCTGCGCGTCACCCAGATGGCCGGCCGCGTGCCCGGCCTGCACCCGCAGGCCGATGCCCGCCAGACGGCGGAGCGTCGGGCTGTCATGGGCATCGCTGCCGCTGACCTGGAAGCCCAGGTTGTGAAGGATTTCGGCAATGCCGCTCATGCCGGCGCCGCCGACGCCGACGAAATGGATGCGCTGGAGCGCGTGCTTCATGCGCCGGCCCCCGTCAACGCCACCACCTCGTCGGCCACCCGCGCCGCGGCATGCGGCCGGGCCTGCGCGCGGGCCCGCACCGCCATCGCCACCAGCGCCGGGCGGTCCAGCCCCTGCAGCAGCTGGGCCAGACGCTGCGGCGTCAGCTCGGGCTGCGGCAGGTGGATGGCCGCACCCAGGTCGGCCAGCCACTGGGCGTTGTCGCGCTGGTGCGCGGTGGTGCTCACCACCAGGGGCACCAGCACCGCGGCCACACCGGCGGCGCACAGCTCGCTCACCGTCACCGCACCGGCCCGGCACAGCACCAGGTCGGCCGCGGCCAGCTGCGCCGCCATGTCGTCGATGAACGGCAAGACCTCGGCCGTGATGCAGCGGCCGGCATAGTCGGCCCGCACCGCCTCGGCCGCGTCGACGCCGGTCTGGTGCACCACCTGTGGTTGCTGGTCCGATGGCAGCAGCGCCAGTGCCGCGGGCAGCGTGCGGTTGAGCACCTGGGCCCCCAGGCTGCCACCCACCACCAGCAGGCGCAAGGGGCCGAGGCGGCCTTCGTAGCGCTGCGGCGGCAGTGGCAGCGCCTCGATGGCGCTGCGCACCGGGTTGCCGGTGACCGTGGCACGCCGTGTGCCCCGCGCCGCCGCGCCATCGAAACCGAAAGCCACGCGGTCGGCCACCGGCAGCAAGGCCCGGTTGCTCAATAGCAGCGTCGCATCGGCATTGACCAGCACCAGCGGCCGGCCCAGTGCCGCGGCCATCAAGCCACCGGGGAAGCACACATAGCCGCCCATGCCCAGCACCGCGTCCGCGCCGCGCCGGCGCAGGATGCGCAGGCAGTCCCAGAAGGCCTTGAGCAGCCGCAGCCCGCCGGTGGCCGCCTGCCAGAGCCCCTTGCCGCGCAGACCACTGAAGCCGATGGTGTCCAGCGGGATGTCCGCCGGCGGCACGAGCCGGTTCTCCATGCCGCTGCGCGTGCCGAGCCAGCTCACCGTCCAGCCGCGGCTGCGCATCTCCTGCGCCACAGCCAGCCCGGGCATGATGTGGCCGCCGGTGCCGGCGGCCATGATGACCAGATGCGGCATCACGCCCGCCCCCCACGCATGAACTGGCGGTTCTGGCTGCGGCCCGCGCGCGTTGCGCGCTTCACGTCGCTGCGCGACATGAGCCTGCGCCGAAACCGGGCTCTCATGCGCGACCCCCGCGCATGAGAGCCCGGTTTTCAGCATCTACACGCAGGACGATGCCCAGGGCCAACAGCGTCAAGAGGATGGCCGAGCCGCCGTAGCTCAGCAGGGGCAGGGTCAGGCCCTTGGTTGGCAGCGCGCCGAGGTTGACGCCGATGTTGATCAAGGCCTGCACGCCGACCCAGATGCCGATGCCCTGCACCGCCAGGCCGGCGAACACGCGGTCCAGCGCCACCGCCTGGCGCCCGATGGCGAAGATGCGGCGGGTCAACCAGAAGAAGGCGCAGATCACCGCCAGCACGCCAATGAAGCCCAGCTCTTCGCCGATCACGGCCAGCACGAAGTCGGTATGCGCCTCAGGCAGGTAGTGCAGCTTCTCCAGGCTCTCACCCAGGCCCTGGCCGGTCAGCTCGCCACGGCCGAAGGCGATCAGCGAATGCGTCAGCTGGTAGCCCTTGCCCTGGGCATAGACCGGGTCCCAGGGGTCCATGAAGGCGAAGATGCGCTCGCGGCGCCACGGCGACAGCGCGATCATCAGCGCGAACGCGGTCAGCAACACCAGACAGCTCAGGATGAACATGCGGCCGTTGACGCCGCCCAGGAACAGGATGCCCAGTGCGATGGACGCGATGACGATGTAGGCGCCCATGTCGGGCTCGGCCAGCAGCAGCAGGCCGACCACGGCCAGGGCCACCGCCATCGGCCACACCGCCTTGACGAAGCGCTCCTTGACGTCCATCTTGCGCACCATGTAGCTGGCCGCATACAGCGCCATCGCCAGCTTGGCCAGCTCGCTGGGCTGGAAATTGATCGGCCCCAACGGCATCCAGCGCCGCGCGCCGTTGGCGCCCTTGCCCACCATCGGCAGCAGCACCAGGGCCAGCAGCACCAGCGCGCCGGCAAACAGCCATGGCGCGGCCTGCTCCCAGCGTGCGACCGGGATGCGCAGCGCCACGGCGGCCAGCACCAGGCCGATGCCGATGGCCACCGCTTGGCGCATCAGGAAGTGCGTCGGCGCGTAGTTCGCGAACTTGCGTGAGTCCGGCAGCGCGATGCTGGCCGAATAGACCATCACCAGGCTCAGGGCCAGCAGCGCAAACACCACGCCCACCAGTGCCATGTCGTGGCCGCCGATGCGGGTGGGCCTGCCGGCGCCCGACCAGTCGCGGATCGGCACCGCTCGGGCCTGGCGGCTGTCGCGTTGTTCACGCCAATGCGCCACGGCCTGCAGCAGGCGCGGCAGCGGGTTCAGGCGCGCCAGGGCCGTCATCCGACCACCTCTCCGGCCAGGGCGGCGCGCGCCTGGACCGCAGCGACGAAGACCTCTGCGCGATGGCCGTAGTCGCGAAACTGGTCCAGGCTGGCGCAGGCCGGACTGAGCAGCACCGCGTCGCCCGGGCGCGCCTGCTCGAAGCACCAGTCCACCGCCTGCGGCAGTGGTCCCGGCCGGGCCATGGCAACCCCGGCCTCCTGCAGCGCCGCGCGGACCGCCGTCTCGATGACCGCGCCGTCGCGGCCGATGAAGGCCACGGCACGCGCATGGCGGGCCAGCGGTGCGGCCAGCGGCGCAAAGTCCTGACCCTTGCCGTCGCCACCCAGGATGACGGCCAGGCGCGCCGGTGCCTTGTCCGCACCCAGGCCGTTCAACGCCGCCACCGTGGCGCCGACATTGGTGCCCTTGCTGTCGTCGAAGGCCTCCACGCCGCCGACGCTGCCGACCAGGGCCACCCGGTGCGGCTCGCCAGCGTACTCGCGCAGGCCGTGCAGCATCGGCGCCAGCGGCAAGTCCACGGCGGTCGCCAGGGCCAAGGCGGCCAGGGCGTTGGCTGCGTTGTGGCGGCCGCGCACACGCAGGGCGTCGGCCGGCATCAGGCGCTGGATGTCCAGCGGCAAGGCGGCCTGCGGCAGCGGGGCGCCGCCGCGCCGGCGTTGCGCCGGCTCGTCGCGCGGCAGCGCACGCACCAGCCAGGCCATGCCGGCCTCCTCGACCAGGCCGAAATCACCCGGCTCCCGCGGCGGCCCCAGGCCGAAACCAACGATCCGGCGCGGTTCCAGGGCAGGCAGGCGCGCGGTCTTGCCCCGCGCCGATGTCGCCAGCGCAATGGGCGGCTCCAGCACCGCGGGCAGCACATGCGCCTCGGTGCCGGCGTCGTCGCGGTCGATCACCAGCGTGGCCCGCAGGCCCGCCACCCGGGCCTTGGCGGCGCCGTAGGACGCCATGTCGCCGTGCCAGTCCAGGTGGTCCTGGGTCAGGTTCAGCACCGCGGCCGCGTCGGGCTCGAAGCCGTCGACGCCGTCGAGCTGGAAGCTGGACAGCTCCAGCACCCACAGCGCCGGCAAAGTGTCGGCGTGCAATGCGGTGGCCAGCGTGTCCAGCAGCGTCGGGCCGACGTTGCCGGCCAGGGCCACGCTCTGACCGGCACGCCGGGCCAGCAGCGCCAGCATGTTCACGGTGGTCGTCTTGCCATTGGTGCCGGTCACGGCCAGCAGCCGCGGCGCATAGCCGCGCTCGGCCTTTAGCGCCGCCAGCGCCTGGTTGAACAGCACCAGCTCACCCTGCACCGGCATGCCGCGCGCGCGCGCCGCCGCCAGCAGCGGCGCGATGCGCGCGTCACCGGGTGCCAGGCCCGGGCTTTTCAGCAGCCGGGTGCAGCCCTCCAGCAGCGCCGGGTCGGCCGCGCCGCCGACGCGCAGCGCCGCCGGCACCTGCTCGGCCAGCGCCGCCGCCAGTGGCGGCGTATCGCGCGTGTCCCAGATGCGCACCCGCGCGCCCTGGGCGTCGCACCAGCGCGCCATCGCAAGGCCCGAGGCGCCCAGGCCCAGCACCAGGACCGTGGCATCGGCCAGGTCGGTGGCGGGCAGGCGCAGTTTGGCGGTCATGCTCACCGCAGCTTCAGGCTGCTCAGGCCGATCAGGCACAGCAGCATCGTGATGATCCAGAAGCGCACCACCACCTGGGTCTCGCTCCAGCCGAGCTTCTCGAAGTGGTGGTGCAGCGGCGCCATCAGCAGGATGCGGCGACCCTCGCCATAGCGGCGGCGGGTGTACTTGAACCAGCTGACCTGCAGCATCACCGACAGCACCTCGGCGACGAACACCAGGCCCATGATCGCCAGCACCAGCTCCTGGCGCGTGATGACGGCGATGGTGCCCAGCGCGCCGCCCAGCGCCAGGGCGCCGACATCGCCCATGAACACCTGCGCCGGATGGGCGTTGAACCACAGGAAGGCCAGACCGGCGCCGGCCATGGCGCCGCAGAAGATCAACAGCTCACCGGCCCCGGGAATGAACGGGAACAGCAGGTACTTGGACAGCACCGCATTGCCCACCACGTAGGCAAAGATGCCCAGGGCGCTGCCGACCATCACCACCGGCATGATGGCCAGGCCGTCCAGCCCGTCGGTGAAATTGACGGCATTGCTGGTGCCGACGATGACGAACCAGGTCAGCGCGATGAAGCCGAACACGCCCAGCGGATAGCTCACCGTCTTGAAGAACGGCACCATCAGGTCGGCCTTGGGCGGCAGGTCGTTCGAGAAGCCGCTGGACACCCAGCGGATGAACAGCTCCAGCACCCGCAGGTTGGTGGTCTCGGAGACGCTGAAGGCCAGGTACAGCGCCGCGACCAGGCCGATCAGCGTCTGCCAGAAGAACTTCTCCTTGCTGCTCATGCCCTCGGGGTTCTTGTGCACCACCTTGCGCCAGTCGTCGGCCCAGCCCACTGCGCCGAAGCCGAAGGTGACCAGCATCACCACCCAGACGAAGCGGTTAGACCAGTCGAACCACAGCAGGGTGGAGATGCCGATGCCGATCAGCACCAGCACGCCTCCCATGGTCGGCGTGCCCTTCTTGGACAGGTGGGTGGCCATGCCGTATTCGCGGATGGGCTGGCCGATCTTCATCGCGGTCAGACGGCGGATCACCCAGGGCCCGAAGCCCAGGCCGATCAGCAGCGCCGTCAGCGCCGCCAGCACGGCGCGGAAGGTGATGTACTGGAAGACGCGCAGGAAACCCCAGTCCGGGTTCTGCGCCAGCAGCCATTGCGACAGGCTAAGCAGCATGCCGTCTCCTCAATTCCATGGCATCAGGCCGCATGCGCCGTCTCCAGGGCCCGCACGACGCGAGCCATGCCCATGAACAGGGAACCCTTGACCAGCGCGCTGGCGCAGCGGGGCGCCTCGCCCAGTGCGCTGATGAGCGCCGGCACGTCGGCAAAGTGCCGACAGCCCGCGGCGCCGAAGGCATCGGCCACGCCACGGCTGGCCGTGCCGACCGCCCACAGCTGGGCGATGCCGCGCTCACGGGCATACGCACCGACCTCGGCATGGAACGCCGGGCCTTCGCTGCCGACCTCGCCCATGTCGCCCAGCACCAGCCAGCGCGGTGCCGCCTGGGCGGCCAGCATGTCGATGGCCGCGCGCACCGAGTCCGGGTTGGCGTTGTAGCTGTCGTCGAGCAGCGTGTAGATGCTGCCGTCACCGCGGGTCAGGGTGACCAAGCGCGAGCGGCCGGCCACCGGCCGGAAGTCGATCAGGCCGCTGGCCACCGCGCCCAGGCTGACACCGGCGGCCAGCGCTGCCGCCGCGGCCGCGGCGGCATTGCGCAGGTTGTGTGCACCCGGCGCGTGGAGCGGGAACTCGGCGCTGCCCCAGGGTGTATCCAGGTCGACACGCCAATGGTCGCCCTGCCAGGTACCGACACTGCGCACCTCGGCGGTGCTGCCGCTGGCGCCAAAGCGCAGCACCCGGCGCCCGCCGGCCAGGCCCTGCCAGACCGGCGTCTGGCCGTCGTCGGCCGGAAACACCGCGCAGCCGTCCGGCGGCAAGGCGTCGATCACCGCACCGTTCTCGCGCGCCACGGCCTCCAGGCCGTGCAGAAACTCCTGGTGCTCGCGCTGCGCGTTGTTGACCAGCGCAACCTGCGGCCGCACCCAGGCCGCCAACCGGGCGATCTCACCCGGGTGGTTGGTGCCCACTTCCATCACCGCGATGCGGTGCGTCGCGCGCAACCGCAGCAGCGTCAACGGCACGCCGATGTGGTTGTTGAAGCTCTTGTCGGTGGACAGCGCCGCCCGGCCGTGGCTGGCGCGCAGGATGGCGCCGGTCATCTGGGTGACGGTGGTCTTGCCGTTGCTTCCCGCCACCGCGATCACCTGCGGGGACAGCGAGGCGCGCCAGGCCGCGGCCAGCGCCTGCAGCGCCACCAGGCTGTCGGCCACCTGCAGCCCGGGCATGCCGTCCGGCGTCAGGCCTCGCACCGCCAGCGCCGCCACCGCTCCGGCGGCGTGTGCCTGCGGCAGGAAGTCGTGACCATCGAAGCGCTCGCCCGCCAGTGCCACGAACAGGTCGCCCGGCAGCAGGCTGCGGCTGTCGCTGTGCACGCGCTTCAAGGCAATGCCGCCGTCGCCCACCAGGGCGCAGCCCGGCAGCAGCGCAGCGGCCTGCGCCAGGGTCATGAAGGCGGGTGCTGCGACGGCTGTCATCGCGTCACCTGCAGCGCCGCGCGGGGCCGCTGTGCCAGGGCGGCCAGGGCATGGCCGACATCCGAGAACGGCCGGCGCTGGCCGGCGATCTCCTGATAGTCCTCATGGCCCTTGCCAGCCAGCAGCAGCACGTCCGTGCCGTCGGCCTGCTGCACGGCCTGGGCGATGGCCAGGGCGCGGTCGGGCTCGCGCCGGACCTGGGCACCGTCCGGCAGCCCGGCGGCGATCTGATCGATGATCTGCACAGGCTTCTCGTGGCGCGGGTTGTCGCTGGTCAGCACGACGATGTCGGCCAGCCGCGCGGCGATGCCGCCCATCAGCGGCCGCTTGGTCGCGTCGCGGTCGCCGCCGCAGCCGAACACGCACCACAGGCGGCCGCTGCGGGCCTGCGCGAACGGGCGCAGAGCAGACAGGGCTTTGTCCAGCGCGTCCGGTGTGTGCGCATAGTCCACCACCACCTCGGGCAGGCCGTCGCGGCCGCCCAGGCGCTGCATGCGGCCGGGTACCGGCGTCAGCCGCGGCACCACCGCCACCGCATCGGCCAGGGCCACACCCCGGGCACGCAGGCCGCCCAGCACCAGCAGCAGGTTGTGGGCGTTGTAGTCGCCGATCAGGCGGCTGCGCACCTGATGCACGGCAGGGTCGCCCGCCTCCACCAGATCGAAAGCCAGACCACCGTCCGCATAGTGCAGACCGCCGCCACACAGGCGTGCCGATGACGCCGCGTCCGCCGTGGCCGCCATCGATACGGTCCACAGGTCCGGACGCCGGCGCACGGCCAGCTCGTCGGCCAGGGCAGCCCCATGCTCGTCGTCGATGTTGACCACCGCCGCGCCCAGCCCGGGCCAGTCGAACAGCGCACGCTTGGCCTGCCAGTAGGCCTGCATGCTGCCGTGGTAGTCCAGGTGGTCACGGGTGAAGTTGGAGAACAGCGCCGTGGCGATGCGGGTGCCGGCCAGGCGCTGCTCGACGATGCCGATCGACGATGCCTCCATGGCGCAGGCGGCATGGCCGGTGTCGGCCAGCTCGCGCAGCGTGGCCTGCAGCCGCAGCGCGTCCGGCGTGGTCAGGCCGGTGGCTTCGATCCGGCCCGTGTCGCCAGTTTGCAGCGGTGGCATGCCCACGCCCAGCGTGCCGATGACCGCGCAGCGCTGCCCCAGGTGCGACAGGGCCTGCGCCAGCCACCAGGCGATCGAACTCTTGCCGTTGGTGCCGGTGACGGCCAGCACCGACAGCTGCGCACTGGGGTCGCCCCACCATTGCGCGGCCAGCTCACCGGCGACACCTTTCAGGTCCGCCATACCGGCGACCCGTGGGTCACCTGTCAGCTCGGCCGGAGCGCCGTCGGCCTCCACCAGGCAAGCAACGGCGCCGGCGGCCAGTGCCGCCGCCACATGCCGACGACCGTCGGTGTTGGCCCCGGGCCAGGCCAGGAAGGCATCGCCCGCGCGGACATCTCGGCTGTCGGCACGCAAGGCCCGGGCGCCGTGCCCGCGCAGCCAGGCCAGCGCGGCCGCGACGTCGGGCAGCACCGGCAGTGCCGCCGTCACTGGAAGCTCTCCTGCACCGCCGGCAAGGCCTGGGTCACGATCTGCGGTCGCACCTCCAGGTCCGGCGCCACGTTGAGCAGCCGCAGGGTCTGCTGCACCACCTGCGCAAACACCGGTGCGGCCACGTCGCCACCGTAGTGCTGACCCGCGCTGGGCTCGTCGACCATCACCGCGACCACGATGCGCGGCTGGCTGATGGGCGCCATGCCGACAAACCAGCTGCGGTACTTGTTGGTGCTGTAGCCCCGGCCCTCCTGCTTGTGCGCCGTGCCGGTCTTGCCGCCGACGCTGTAGCCCTGGGCGATGCGCTGCGCCTTGGGCGCGGTGCCGCCCTCGGCGGCGGCCATCTGCAGCATGCGCCGCACCGCGATGGCCACGCCGGGCTCCAGCACCTTGACGCCAGCCACCGTCTCGTCATGGCGCAGCATGGTCAGCGGCACCAGTTCGCCGTCGCGTGCGAACACGGTGTAGGCCCGCGCCAGCTGTGTCAGCGACGCGCTCAGGCCGTAGCCGTAGCTCATGGTCGCCTGCTCGATCGGCCGCCAAGTCTTGTAGGGCCGCAGGCGCCCGCTGCCGGCGCCGGGAAACGGCAGCTGCGGCCGCGCGCCGAAGCCGACCTCGCTGAACATCTCCCACATTTCGCGCGGATGCATCTGCATCGCCATGCGCACCGTGCCGACGTTGCTGGACTTCTGGATCACCTCGTTCACGCTCAGCAGGCCGTGCGGATGGGCATCCTTGATGGTGGAGCCGGTGATGGTGATGCTGCCCGGCGCCGTCTGGATCATGCTGGTCGGCGTGACGCGGCCGCTTTCCAGGGCCAGCGCAGCGATGAACGGCTTCATGGTCGAGCCGGGCTCGAAGATGTCGGTCAGCGCACGGTTGCGCAGCTGGGCGCCGGTGAGGTGGGCGCGGGCGGCCGGGTTGTAGGTCGGCAGGTTGGCCAGCGCCAGGACCTCGCCGGTGCGCACGTCGATGACCACCACGCTGCCAGCCTTGGCCCTGTGCTCGGCGACGGCGTCGCGCAGCTTCTGGTAGGCGAAGAACTGCACCTTGGAGTCGATGGACAACGCGATGTCGCGGCCGTGCTGCGGCTCCACCGCGTCGCCGATGGCGTCCACGATGCGGCCCAGCCGGTCCTTGACCACGGTGCGCTGGCCATCACGCCCGGCCAGCTCCTTGTCAAAGGCCAGCTCGATACCCTCCTGCCCGCGGTCCTCCAGCCCGGTGAAGCCGACAACGTGGGCCGCCGCCTCGCCCTCTGGATAGTGGCGCCGGTACTCGCGGCTGCTGTGCAGGCCTCGGATCTTCAGCGCCGCGATGCGCTGGCCGATATCGGGCTCGACCTGTCGCCGCAGCCACGCGAAGGCCGCGCTGCCGGCGGCCAGGCGCTCGTCCAACTCGCGGCTGGACATGTCGAGCAGGCGCAGCAGCTCGCGCCGCTGCTCGGGCTTGGGGTCGAACTCCTTGGGTATGGCCCAGATCGACGGCACCGGCACGCTGGTGGCCAGCAGGGTACCGTTGCGGTCCAGCACCCGGCCACGACTGCCGGGCACGACCAGTGTGTGGGCATAGCGCTTTTCGCCCTGCATCAGGAAAAAGTCGGTATGGACCAGCTGGACGTAGCCGGCGCGCCCGATCAGGCCGGCAAAGCCCAGCCCCACCAGCACCACCAGCAGCTTGCTGCGCCACGGCGGCGTCTTGGACGCCAGCAGCGGGCTGGACGCATAGCGCAGGCTCGGCACCGGCGCCCGACGCGCCGGCTTGCCCGATCGCAGCCAGCCGATCATGGCGATGCCCCTGAGGCCGCAGCCGCGCCGGCCTCGACCACGCCGCCCCGGCGCTGTGTCGGGCTGGGCTTGTTGCGGGCCGGGTCGGCCGGTGCGGTGTCGACGACGACATGGGTCACCGCCGGTGTGGCCGGCCGCATCTGCAACCGGGCCCGGGCCTCTTTCTCGACGCGCAGGTGCGTGGCCGCGCCACGGGCCTCGGCCTCCAGGCGCTTGTACTCACCGGCCAGGCGCTGCTCCAGGTCCTTGGCGCGCTCGAAATCGGCGTACAGGCGCCGCGTGTCATAGGCGGTGCGCACCAGCAGCAAGCCGGTGGCCACCAGGGCCACCAGCAGCAGGGCATTGACGCGCAGGTTCATGGCATCGGCTTCAAGCCGCCTCGGTGCGTTCGGCCACCCGCAGCAGGGCAGACCGGGCACGCGGGTTGGTGGCCACCTCGGTCGGACCCGGGCGGATGCGGCCGAGCAGGCGAAGCCGCGGCTCAGGCTGCGGCGCATGCGGCATGCGTCGGTCGGGCTCGGTACGGCTTTCGCGCACGATGGCCTGCTTGACGATGCGGTCCTCCAGCGAGTGGAAGCTGATCACCGCCAGGCGCGCCCCGGGCTGCAGCAGCGTGGGCACCGCGTTCAGGACTTCGCGGAGCTCTTCAAGCTCCCGGTTGACGTGAATCCGAAGAGCCTGAAATGTGCGCGTTGCAGGGTTCTGACCCGGCTCGCGGGTTTTGACCGCGCCAGCCACGACTTGGGCCAGCTCGGTGGTGGTTCGTATGGGTTGCCCGCTCTCGCGGCAAGCCACAAGCGCCTTTGCAACCGGAACAGCAAACCGTTCTTCGCCATAGTCACGAATCACCTCCGCAATCTGCTCCAGTGGCGCGTACGCCAGGAACTGGGCCGCGGTCTCGCCGCGGGTCGTGTCCATCCGCATGTCCAGCGGTGCGTCGTGCCGAAAGCTGAAGCCCCGCAGCGGGTCGTCCAGCTGCGGCGAGCTCACGCCCAGGTCCAGCAGCAGGCCTCCGACGCCCGACAGGCCGCGCTCGGCCAGCACCGCGCTCAGCGCACCGAACCCCGCATGCACCACCTCCACCCGCGCATCGGTCTGCGCCAGGGCGGTGGCGGCCGCAATCGCCTGCGGGTCCTTGTCCAGCACCAGCAGCCGGCCGGCCGGCGCCAGTCGCGCCAGCAGTGCCCGGGCATGGCCGCCGCGGCCAAAGGTGCCATCGACATACAGCGCGTCGTCGCGCGTGAACAGCGCATCGACCGCTTCGGCGAGCAGGACCGGAATATGCATGCATGTCCCGGATCGGTCAGAAGACGAAGCCGGCGATGGCCTCGGGCATCGGCCCAACGGTGGCCTCGGCCTCGTAGGTGGCCCAGCGCCGCGGGTCCCACAGCTCGAGATGGCCGCCGTTGCCACGCAACAGGACCTCGCGGTCGAGGCCAGCGGCGGCCTTCAGCTCCGGCGTCAGGTTGATGCGCGCGGCGTTGTCCATCTCGACATCGACCGCATGCCCGATGAAGACCCGGCGCCAACCCTCGGCGCTCATGGGCAGCTTCATGAGGTTCTCGCGCAGCCGTTCCCAGGCCGGGCGCGGCAGCAGCAGCAGGCAACCATGTGGATGCTTGGTCAGCGTCAGCGCGCCGCCGGTGTTGGCCAGCAGCACCTCGCGATGGCGCGCCGAGACGGTGAGCCGTCCCTTGCCATCCAGCGTCAGCGCTGAGGTCCCCTGAAAGAACACCGTTTTGACCCAAAATTTCCCGTAAGCCTCCACTTTATCCCGCGGAGCTGCCGGCGGTCAAACCCGGTGACCGAAAAATTCAATCAAATCAATAACTTAGAGGGCATTGCGCAAGTCAAGCGCCGGCCAGATTGTTCTGTAAAACCAATGACTTGGCAGATGGATCAAAAGTGATAGGTGAGAATTCTCCTGCAACCAAGACTGTCGTTGTGTCCAGCAGGTACTTTCACCTACGGACCTGGCGGCAAGCCGACCCAAAGGCCCCGACGCGCCGCTGACCGGCCCTGGGCTGGCAGTTCGAGATGCGATTTGCACCGACCGCCTGAAGCCGTTGCAGCCGGGTTAGCACGGGGCGCCCATGCCATCAATCGTCATACCATAACGCCGTTGGCCGATGGGGCCTGCGCCACTCGAGGAGACATTCGCATGCATCTGAAAACATGGTTGACCGGCGCCCTTGTCGGTGTCGGCATGATGGCCGCCGGCCCCGCCGCGGCCCAAGAGAAGGTCACCGTCTGGTGGGCCAAGGGCTTCTACAAGGCCGAGGACGACGCCCTGTTCGCGGCGATCAAGAAGTTCGAAGCCAAGTATCCGAAGATCAAGGTCGACCTGTCGCTGTACGCGCCGCAGGAGGCCATCCCGAAGGCCGTGGCCGCGCTGGACGCCAACAACCCACCCGATGTCGCCTATGGCGACGTCTTCGACTTCCAGGTCACGGCCAAGTGGGCCTATGAAGGCAAGCTGGAAGACGTGTCGTCGATCATCGACCCGATCCGCAGCAAGTTCGAGCCGGCGGCCCTGGCCACCACGTTCCTCTACAACAACGCGACGCAGAGCCGGGCTTACTACGCCTATCCGATCAAGCAGCAGACGATGCATATCCAGTCCTGGAAGGACATGCTCGCTGAGGCCGGGTTCAAGGACACCGACATTCCCAAGACCTGGAAGGAGTACTGGAGCTTCTGGTGCGACAAGGTCCAGCCGGCCTACCGGCAGAAGTCCGGCAACCGCGCGTTCGGCACCGGCTTTCCGATGGGCGTCGATTCCAGCGATACGTTCTACTCGTTCCTGACCTTCATGGACGCCTACAACATCAAGCTGGTCAGCGACTCCGGCAAGGTGCTGGTCGACGACCCGGCCGTGCGCCAGGGCCTGATCAACGCCATGAACGACTACAGCGCGGCATACGGCAAGGGCTGCACCCCGCCGTCGTCCACCAACTGGAAGGACCCGGACAACAACGTCGCGTTCCACAACAAGACGATCGTGCTGACCCACAACGCAACGATCTCGATCGCAGCGAAGTGGCTGGACGACATGAACAACCAGACGCTGACGCAAGCCCAGCGGGACACCGCAAAGGCCAACTACGAGCAGAAGATCGCCACCGCGGGCTTCCCCAGCAAGCCCGATGGCTCGAAGATGACCTATCGGTCGGCGGTCAAGACCGGCGTCATTTTCTCGGGTGCCAAGAACAAGGACGCGGCCAAGAAGTTTGTCGCGTTCATGCTGGACGATGCCAATTTGCAGCCGTACGTGG
>JBJXHB010000098.1:0-3232 GCA_046160725.1 Aquabacterium sp. | reverse complement strand
GCGCTGCACTCGATGTGCCAGCCGGGACGGCCCGCGCCCCACGGGCTGGCCCACTGTGGCTCGCCCGGCTGGGCGGCCTGCCACAGCACGAAGTCGAGCGGGTCCTCTTTGCGTCGATCGTCCGGGTCGGCGCCCCGCTCGGCGGCAAGGGCACGCATGGTGGCTCGGTCGTGGCGGCAGAGGTGACCGTAGGTGGGGTCGCTGGCTACCCGGAAGTAGACGTTACCGTCGCGCGCATAGGCGTGGCCACGCTGGAACAGGGCGGCGACCATCTCGATGATGGCCGGCGCCTCCTCGCTGGCCCGAGGATAGAATGACGGCGGCAGGACGTTCAGCGCGCCCAGATCCTCCTGGAACTGCCGAGTAAAGCGGTCGCCCAGGTGGTCCCATGGCTCGCCCACCTCGCGGGCCTTGCGGATGATGTCGTCGTCTACGTCAGTCACATTCTGCACGTAGCGCACGCGCCAGCCGCGGTGCTGGCAGGCGCGGTTGAGCACGTCGAAGGTCAGATAGGTCATGGCGTGGCCCATATGGGTCGTGTCGTAGGGCGTGATGCCACAGACATACAGCCGGACGGTGTGGCCTTCACCAGGGGTGAAGGTCTCGACACGCTGAGTCAGTGAATTGAAGAGGCGCATGGTTCCCTCCCGTGGCGATCACCCGCCGCCCGGTAATGGCCTGATGCAATCGTTCGCTTGATGTGCCCTGGCCGCCGCGATCGTGCAGGCCGCAGGCCAGGTGGGCTGGCTCGTTCAGCGCCGGCGGATGAACACTCAGCAACACGTGGGCGACCTGGGCGACGATCGGCACCCCCTGATTGATCTCTTCCTCCCTGGTAGTCGGTCACGCCGTCTGAGTCACCGCGGGCTCGGGCAGTAAGAACGGGATGGGATGACCGCCCTGGGCCGCCGTGCGGACGGCCATCAGGTACGCCAGCAGCGAGCCGTCCTGCTGGCGGCAGGTCGCCGCCACCGATAGCAGCCGGACGACGATCACCGCCCCGGCCTCACTCTGGCTGCCGAAACTGCCGCGCCGCCACAGCACCGCCGGCCGGATGGCGCGCTCGGCCCCAGGTATGCGTTCAGCCGGTCGAAAAGAGGGCTGGTGCGGGGGCGTGTGCCCAGGCCGCGATGACGGCGTCGCGCAGAACGGTGAGCACGTCACGGCCCTGCTGGCGGCAGGTGGCCACCACCGATAAGAGGCGCTCGACGAAGCGGCTGCCGGTCGCGCTCTGGGTCCCGAAGCAGCCCTTGCGCCACAGCACCGCTGGCCGCAGCGCTCGCTCGGCGGCGTTGTTGGTCGGCTCCACCCCCTCCACCTGGAGGAAGGTCCACAGCGCGTCCCAGTATTTGAGCAACTCGCGCCGCAGCGCCTCGGCTGGCGGGTCGTCGAGTGGCGGCCCCTGGAGCAGCGCCTGGATCGCGTGACGATGCGGCGCGGTCAGCACCTGGAGGTGGATGCGGTCGATCTGGTCGGCCCGATACCAGCGCCAGGCGGCGAAGATCGCCTCGACCTGGTCCAGCACCGCCGCCGCCCAGGCACGGCCGGCCGGCGTCCGCTCCAGGCAGCCCTTAAGATCCCGGCGAAGATGCGCCCAGCAGATCTGGCGGCGATGGGCCGGCACCCGGCGGTAGACGCTGTACCGATCAGAGACCAGCAGCCCGCCGAAGTCGGGCTCCAGCACCGCGGTGAAGGCGGCCCGATTGCGCCGACGCTGGATCCGGAAGCAGGTGGCGACCGCGGTCGTCGCTGTCCAGAGCCAGCCGCGCCGGGTCTCCTCCCGCCACCCGGTCTCGTCGACGTGGACGACCGGCTGCTGCTGGATGTGCTGGTGGATGGCCGCATCGACCGGGGCGAGCGCGGCGCTGACCTGGTCGCACAGCGCCGGGATGCTGCCCAGGCTGATCGGCAGCCCGGCCACTGCCTGCCAGAAGTCGGCTGTCTCGCGGTCGCTCAGCCGGTAGCGCTGTAACAGCGCCGTCAGCGCCACCACCCCCGGCCCGAAGGCCCCAGGCGGCAGCTCGTCCGGCCAGGGCGCCGTCTGGACCAGGGCGCAGCACGGGCAGGCGATCGGCGCGCGTTGGTACTCCGTCACCTCGACCAGCCGCGGCACCAGCTCCCAGATCTGCCGCCGTCCGCCCGGCGCCACCGCCGGCAGGTCGGCTGGGAGAGCCGTGCCACAACGCTGACACGCTGGCGGCACCAGCCGGACCACCCGATCGACTTGCTCGGTCGGCAGCACCTCGCGCGCGTGGCCCGGATGCCCCGGCTGCCCGCCACGCAGGCGATCGCTCGGTCGCCGGCTGGACCGTGGCGGCACTGATGGCGGGTCCGACGAGGGCGGCTTGGACGAGGTGCGGGAGCTCTGGTTCAGCCGCGCCTCCAGCCGCTCGACCCGCGCCTGCAGCGCCGCATTCTCCGCCTGCACCGCCGCCAGATCTGCCCGTACGGCCGCCACCGTCGCCTGCTGCACCAGCACCAGCCGCCGCACCCCCGCTGGCGTGGCGGCCCAATCGGTCTCCTCAATCTCGGCAGGGCGGCTGTCCGTGGTCATGCCTCGAGTCTCGTCCACACGGCTACCCTTGTCAACCCACGACTGAACGGATACTGGGATGCAGCCACGCGCCGGAGCGATCATCGCCAATGTGCTCCCCGTTTGCCAGCATCACCCCAACCACCATCCTGCCCACTCCTGAGGCCCGCGCCCGGGCCGCCCTCAGACGACACCCGCGCCGGCGGACACCGAGGTGGTGGCCGCGCGGGGGCGGAGCCGCCCGTCGGTGCGCCGGCTTGCCTGGCTGCTCGTCCGCGACCCGGCGGACCTGGACGACGCCGACTGCGCCTGGCTGGCGCGGCTGCAGCGGCCTACCCGCTCCTGCAGGAGATCACCCGCATCATCCGCGGGCAGCCGGCGGAGCGGCTCGACGCGTGGCTGGCGGACGCAGCGGCCTGCGGCCAGCCGGAGGGGGCGAGTTTCGCCGCCGGCCTGAAGCGGGAACGGGCCGAGCTGCTCGCGGCGCTGGAGCTGCCGGGGAGCACCGGGCCCGTCGCGGGCCACATCACCCGGCTGAAGCGCATCACGCGCCAGGGGTACGGCCGCTGCGGCCTCGACACGCTCAAGCGCCGCTTCCTGCGCGCGGCCTGACAGCACGATGGCTAGGATCACGCAACCCGACGAAGAGCCGAAAAACCGAAGCAAGCCCAGTCAGGCGTCAGCGCTGCCTCACCGTCG
>JBJXHB010000097.1:0-5597 GCA_046160725.1 Aquabacterium sp. | reverse complement strand
ACAGGTTGACCATGCCGTTGTTGACGTTCACGCCCAGCTCGTCGAACAGCTTGCCGTGTTTCTCGAAGGCCTCGCGATAGAAGATCCTGACGCAGTGGCCAAACACGATGGGATGCGACACCTTCATCATCGTCGCCTTGACGTGCAGCGAAAACATCACGCCGTACTTGTGCGCATCTTCTACCGCGAGGCGTTCGAGAAACACGGCAAGCTGTTCGACGAGCTGGGCGTGAACGTCAACAACGGCATGGTCAACCTGTACGACAAGATCGCCAAGCTGCCGCAGAGCAAGCGCGACGAGATCATGCGCGACCTGCACGCCTGCCACGACAAGCGCCCCGAGCTGGCGATGGTCGACTCCAGCAAGGGCATCACCAACTTCCACTCGCCCAGCGACGTGATCGTCGACGCGTCGATGCCGGCGATGATCCGCAACGGCGGCAAGATGTACGGCGCCGACGGGCGGCTGAAGGAAGTGAAGGCGGTGATCCCCGAGAGCACCTTCGCCCGCATCTACCAGGAGATGATCAACTTCTGCAAGTGGCACGGCAACTTCGACCCCCGGACCATGGGCACGGTGCCGAACGTGGGCCTGATGGCCCAGCAGGCCGAGGAGTACGGCTCGCACGACAAGACCTTCGAGATACCGGAGGACGGCGTGGCCAACATCACCGACCTGGCCACCGGCGAGGTGCTGCTGATGCAGAAGGTGCAGACCGGCGACATCTGGCGCATGTGCCAGGTCAAGGACGCGCCGATCCGCGACTGGGTCAAGCTGGCCGTCACGCGGGCACGCCACTCCGGCATGCCGGCGGTGTTCTGGCTTGACCCGTACCGCCCGCACGAGAACGAGCTGATCAAGAAGGTCCGCACCTACCTGAAGGACCACGACACCACGGGCCTGGACATCCAGATCATGAGCCAGGTGCGGGCCATGCGCTACACGCTGGAGCGCGTGGCGCGCGGGCTGGACACCATCAGCGTCACCGGCAACATCCTGCGCGACTATCTGACCGACCTGTTCCCCATCCTGGCGCTGGGCACCAGCGCCAAGATGCTGTCGATCGTGCCGTTGATGGCCGGCGGCGGCCTGTACGAGACTGGCGCCGGTGGCTCGGCACCCAAGCATGTGCAGCAGCTGGTGGAGGAGAACCACCTGCGCTGGGACTCGCTCGGCGAGTTCCTGGCGCTGGCGGTCAGCCTGGAGGACCTGGGCCTGAAGTCCGGCAACGCCCGCGCGCGGATCCTGGCCACAACGCTCGACGCGGCCACCGGCCAGCTGTTGGACAAACGCAAATCACCGTCGCCCCGGACCGGCGAGCTGGACAACCGCGGCAGCCAGTTCTACCTGGCGATGTACTGGGCCCAGGCCCTGGCCGCACAGACCGACGACGCCGCGCTGGCGGCCCACTTCGCGCCGGTCGCCAAGGCCCTGGCCGACAACGAGGCCACCATCGTCGGCGAGCTGAAGGCGGTGCAGGGCCAGCCGGCGGACATCGGCGGCTACTACAAGGCCGACGAGGCCAAGATGAAGGCCGTGATGCGACCCAGCGCCACCTTCAACCGCGTGCTGGCCGAGCTGGCGGGCTGAGGGCGACGTTGCTTCGATTCGGTCGGCATGACAGGCCCGTCAGCGTCGAGGGCGACGACGGGAATTGCCCGCTGCACATGCCCGTGCAATCCACGACGACGACCTGCAACCCGCCTACATTTCCTTGAAAAGCGACAGATAGCTCCGGCTCACCGGCAGGCGTTCAGCGCGGCCCTTGAGCTCGATGTCGGCCGTCTCGTTTTCGCCTCGGGTGACGCGCCGGATCGAGCGCAGGTTGACCACGACCGAGCGGTGCACCTGGGTGAAGTGCGCCGGGTCCAGCTGTGCGAGCAAGTCCTTCAGCGGCGTGCGTATCAGCGCTTCGGCAACCTGGCCTTCGTCGCGATAGGCCACCAGCGTGTACTTGGTGTCGCTCTTCAGGTAGTCGATGTCGTCCACCGGGATCATGCGCAGCGACGCCCCCACCGAGGCGCGGACCCAGCGCAGCGGCTCGGGCTGGTCGAGCTTGAGCCGGGCGGCCAACTGCGCCAGCAGCGCCTCACTGTGGACCACCGGTTGGGCCTGCTGCAGACGCGCCTTCAGCCGCCCCACCGTCTCGGTCAGGCGGACCGCCGTGACGGGCTTGACCACATAGTCGAGCACGCCATGTTCAAAGGCCTCGAGTGCGTACTGGTCGAAGGCCGTGACGAAGACCAGGTGGGCGCGCTTGCCGATGTGTCGCGCCACCTCGACGCCGCTCAGGCCCGGCATGTGCACGTCAAGAAAACAGATCGTCGGCTGATGTTGATCGAACATCTCGACCGCCTGGCGGCCATTGCGCGCCTGGGCCACGATCCGCAAATCCGGCCAGGCGGCCGCCAGGCGTGCCTCGAGAATCTCTCTGAGCAGCGGCTCGTCGTCAGCGATCAGGGCGGTGGCATTCATGGCTTCTCGGCAAACTCGATCGTCACTTCCACGCCATGCGGCGTGACCTCGCGCAGCTCCAGGGTTGCACTGCCGCCGTAGGCCCAGACCAGGCGTTCGCGCAGCGCCGCCAGACCGGTGCCCAGGCCGCCACCACCTGCCTGCAGCCCGACGCCGGTGTCGACCACGCGCAGGCGGCAGCGCAACTCGTCCAGCAGGTCGGCATGAACGTCGATGCGCCCCCCCTCCTCGCTGGGGTCGATGCCATGCTGCACGGCATTCTCAACCAGCGTCAGCAGGGTCATCGGCGGGCAAGACCGTGTATGCACGTTGGGTCCGACATGCAGGGCAAAGGCCAGGCGATCCGGCATGCGCATCTGCATCAGCGCCAGATAGGCGCGCACCAGCTCAAGCTCCTGGCCCAGCGTGTTGGCCGTGCCATCCAGGCGCGGCACGGCGGCCCGCAGATAGTCGGTCAGGCTCTGCAGCAGTTGTGGCGCACGCGGTGAGCAGGCTTCCACCAGGGCCTGCACGTTGGCCAGGGTGTTGAACAGGAAATGCGGCTGGGCCTGGGCGGTGAGCAGGCGCATGCGGGCATCGAGCGCCTGGCGCGCCAGCTCGCTGCGCTCCAGCTCGAAGTCGATCGCCTGTTTTTCCACCTTGGCCTCGCGCTGGCGCAGCAGGGCCGTCAGCGCCGTCCACGGCGCCAGCAGCATGCCCAGGAAGGTGAAGGTCATGAAGCCTTCCAGGCGGTTGGGCTGGGTCCAGAACATCGGTGCGCCCGCCGGTGTGCTCCACAGGTAGGCCAGGAACATGGCCACCGGCACCATCACACCGACGGCCGCCACCTGCAGGGCCCAGCGTGCCAGCCACTTGGGCAGACGGCGCGGCCATCGCTCGAACAGGCCAAAGACCAGCAGCAAGGCCAGGCCGACGCCGAACACCCGTGTCACCAGTATCCAGATGCCGGACTTCCAGCCGAAGCTGAACAGCAGGGTCATCAGCGCGCAAAGGATGGCGACGGTGCGCACACGCCGCCAACCGAACATGGCGCGCCAGTCGGGTGGCGGGTGGGCGGCGCCGAGATCGGCTGGAGCGCTGACGGGCATCACGGCAGATTACCTGAGTGGATCGACAGCGTCGGCATGGCTGGCCTGCGTTGGGGGAGACCGTTGGTGAAGCGGGCGGCGGAGCGCTGTGGTGCAAGGCTCAACGGAACCGCGCCATTGTTTTCAGTCCCCGGGCTGCACCTGCCAGCGATCGGACCAGCCACGACGCGCGGGTTCTCAGGCGCGCCATGGTCGGACGAACGGCGCGGCGGCGTGGTCGGCCGGTACCGGCGTCGCCGGTCGTGGCCGGGCGCCGCTTATCCCGGCAGCGGCGTCGTCGATCCGGTGTGGCTGGGCCGCGAGCGCGCCAATGGGCACAGTCGGCGGCGTGACTGAAACGAGAGCAACGCGATGAACCGAATCACACATGTGCTCCTGCGGGGCCTCTTCGGCCTGCTCGCCCTGCTGACGCTGCTGGCCGCCTTGCTGGCCTACTTCGTCTACACGCCCGAGCCCGAGCGGCCACAGCTGTCCGGCATGTCGAGCAAGGGGGCGCTCCAGTTCGCCGGCGTGCTGCGGAACTACCGGGTCTATGTACCCAAGGGATTGCCGAGAGGCGCGCCGCTGGTGCTGGTGATGCACGGCTCGGGCGAGAGCCCCCAGCGCATCCGCATCGGTACCGGCTATGCCTTCGAGCGCCTGGCCGACCAGCATGGGTTTGCCGTCGTCTACCCGAAGTCCTTTGCCTTCGACTGGAACGACTGCAGTTTGATCGGCGACAGGCAGGTGGACGGTGTCATCGCCGACGACGCCGGCTTCCTGGCCGCCCTGGTCGACAAGCTGGTGGTGGATATCGGCATCGATCCGGCACGCGTGCATGCGGCCGGCGTCTCGAACGGCGGCTCGATGGCGATGCGCCTGGCGCTGGAGCACCCGGCCCGCTACCGGGCCGTGGCCGCCGTGATTGCCAACCTGCCAGCGCCGCAGAATTTCGATTGCAAGCCGGTGGCGCAGACCACCTCCGTCATGATCATGAACGGCACGCTGGACCCCTTGGTGCCCTACGGCGGCGGCGAGGTGAGCCTGCTGGGCCTGTTCTACAAGAGCGGCCAGGTCATCTCATCGTCCGCATCCGCCCAGTATTTCGCGGCCCGGAGTCATCTGACCGGTGCGCCTCAGGTCAGCCGGTCTCAGGCCGCCGAGGGCATCAGCGTCGAGCAGTCCCTTTGGCGCGGCGGCGATGGCAAGACCGAAGTGGAACTGGTCACCATTCATGGCGGCGGCCACGGCCTGCCCCAGCCCTATGCCCGCCGGCCGCGGCTCTTGGGTCCGTCGCCAATGGCGCCGAATGGGCCGGCGATGATCTGGGCCTTCTTCGAGCGGCAGATGCGGTAACCGTCGCCAGGCGCGGACACCGCCCTCGATAGGCCACCACCACGGTCCGCTCTGCCGCCACGGGTTTGATGGCTTCAGCAGCGCTGTCGCGGCCATCGACGGCCGGAGCGCCGACGCTGTCGAGCCGGTTCTACTGATCGGCGCCGAACAGGCCGACACACCAGCGGTCGGCCCGCAATCGATGCACGGCCAATGTCCCTTGGCGGTCCATCGCGTTCTGCTCGCCGTAGAAGCTCGACACACGCTCCGCGGTGGCGTCGCCGTCGTCGTCGGTCTGGAACGATGCCCACCGCGCGCCGGCCACGCCACCGGCTGCGCTCGTGCGAAAGCACACGGCGCCGGTGGCGTCCGGCGGCAGGGGCAAATCGTCGCGGCACGGCACAAAGCTCACCTGCCGGCCCAACACGAAATCCTGGCGGACCATGGCCTGGCGGCCATCGGCGCGGTCGCGCAAGATCCACAGCAGGTTGTCGGGCGACCTCCCCGTCGGGTTCTCGACCAACGGCCGCACGTCCAACTGAGGATGCGCCCGGCTGAACTCCTCCAGCGTGGGACCGCTGGTGCCCAAGCCGGTGCCCCGCTGGCGCCATTCGTGAGCCACGATGAAGCCGACGATCGCGAGCACCGCCAGCAGCACAAGCGCCGCATAGGGCCCCATCACACCGGCGCGCAGGCGCCTCGAGGTACGTCGATCAAAT
>JBJXHB010000096.1:0-4452 GCA_046160725.1 Aquabacterium sp. | reverse complement strand
GGCCGTCGAGGCCTTCACCACGACCTCGATGGCCCCCTTCAGCCGAAGGCGCTCAAACGGATGGGGGTCTGGGGCCTCAGGCCCCAGCGGGTCCTCCGTGGCGCGGCTTCGCGCCGCGACGGCAGAGCCCTGGCCTTCCCCCTATGACCCGCTACATCGCCCAGCGGCTGGCGCTATTGCCGTTTTTGATGGTGCTGTACTCCTTCGTCATCTTCGTCATCATCCAGGCCCCGCCTGGCGATTTCCTGACCTCCTATGTCGCCACCCTGTCCGCCTCGGGCAGTTCGATCAGCGCCGAGCATGTCGAGGCCCTGCGCGCCCAGTATGGCTTGGACCAGCCTTTCATCATCCAGTACGTGCGCTGGATGCAGAACCTGCTGACCGGCGATCTCGGCACCTCGCTGGAGTATCGCCGGCCCAATCTCGACCTGATCGGCGAGCAGCTCACCTTGACCATCGCGCTGGCGCTGATGGCGTTCGTGATCACCTGGGTGATCGCCGTGCCAGCCGGCATCTATTCGGCCACGCATCAGCGCTCGGTGGTGGATCATGTCATCACCGTGCTGAACTATGTCGGTGTTGCCACGCCGAACTTCATGCTGGCGCTGATCCTGATGTGGCTCGCCTTCGCCTATTTTGACATCAGCGTGACCGGCCTGTTCTCGCCCGAGTACGCCGACGCGCCCTGGAGCGTTGGGCGCGTGCTCGACCTGCTGGCGCATATCTGGCTGCCGGCCCTGGTGCTGGGGATTGCCGGCACCGCCCGGCTGACCCGGATCATGCGCGCCAATCTGCTGGACGAGTTGAACAAGCCCTATGTCGTCACCGCCCGGGCCAAGGGCATGACCGAGTGGCGGCTGGTGCTGCGCTATCCCGTACGCCTCGCGCTGAACCCGCTGGTCTCCACCATCGGCTGGTACCTGCCGGCGCTGTTCTCTGGCAGCCTGATCGTGGCCACAGTGATGAACCTGCCCAATATCGGCCCGCTGCTGCTGCGCTCCCTGGTCAACCGCGACATGTATCTGGCCGGCGGCATCCTGCTGATCTACTCGTTCCTGACCATCGTCGGCACCCTGTTGAGCGACATCCTGCTGGCGCTGATCGATCCGCGCATCCGGCTGGAGAAATAGCCGATGGCCGCGACTGAAACGGTTGCCGAAGGCCGCCTCGCCGAGGATCGCGTCGCCGTCGCCTCGAACTGGACCCTGGTCTGGTGGCGCTTCCGCCGCCATCGCCTGGCGCTGGTCAGTGCGGTGGTGCTGATCCTGATGTACATCGTGGTGCTGGTGCCCGATTTCTTCAGCACCCAGAACCCCGAGGCCACCGATGCCCGCCAGGCCTTCGTGCCGATCCAGGGCTTGCGGCTGTTCGACGACGGCCGGCTCGACCCCTGGGTGCCCGGCCTCGTCGGCAAGCGCGATCCCGTCACCCTGCGGATGAACTGGGTGGCCGATCCGTCCAAGAAGGTTCGCGTTCGCTTCTTCGCGCCCGGACATTCCTGGCGGGTGCTGGGCGTCTTCAAAACCAACATCCACCTGATCGCGGCCCAGGACCCGCGCCAGCGCATCTTTCTGCTGGGCTCGGACCGGCTGGGGCGGGACCAGTGGTCGCGCATCATGCACGGCACCCAGACCTCGATGACCGTCGGCCTGGTCGCGGTGGCGCTGAGCACGATCTTCGGCGTCGTGCTCGGCGGCATCTCCGGCTATGTCGGCGGCAAGACCGACACGGTGATCCAGCGCCTGATCGAGTTGCTGCAATCGGTGCCGACCATTCCGATCTGGCTTGCCTTGTCCGCGGCCCTGCCGCGCGACTGGACGCCGATCGAGGTGTTCTTCGCCATCACCGTGATCCTGTCGCTGATCGGCTGGACCACGCTGGGGCGCGAGGTGCGCGGCCGGTTCCTGGCCTTGCGCGAGGAGGATTTCGTGTTGGCCGCCCGGCTGGCCGGGTGTTCGCGCATGCGCATCATCCTGCGCCACATGGTGCCGACCTTCTCCAGCCACATCATCGCCACCGCCTCGCTCGCGATCCCGGTGATGATCATCAACGAGACATCGCTGTCCTTCCTCGGCCTTGGCATCCGCCCGCCGGCGATCAGCTGGGGCGTGCTGCTGCAGGAGGCGCAGAACATCCAGACCCTGGCGCTCGCCCCCTGGCTGCTGACCCCCGGACTCGTCGTGATCCTGGCCGTGCTGGCCTTCAACCTCGTCGGCGATGGGCTGCGCGATGCCTCCGATCCCTATAGCAACTGACCCGCATCCGCGGGGCCCGGTCGCAACTGAGCCCCCCTTGCTGAGCGTGCGCGACCTGCGCGTCAGCTTCGGGCTGGACGAAGGCACCGTGCGCGCCGTCGACGGCACCAGCTTCGACGTGCGCCCGGGCGAGGTCGTCGGCATCGTCGGCGAAAGCGGCTGCGGCAAGAGCGTCACCATGCGCGCCGTGCTCCAACTGGTGGACCGGCCAGGCCGCATCGCGTCCGGCACCATCCTGTATCGCGACCGGACCGGCACCGAGATCGATCTCACCCGCCTGTCGCCGCGTGGGGCGGAGATGCGCGCCATCCGCGGCGCCGAGATTGCCCTGATCCCGCAGGAGCCGATGGCGGCCTTCAGCCCGGTGCATACCGTCGGCGACCAGATCATCGAGGCGATCAGCCTGCACGCCACCAATGACGGACGGCGCGTGAGCAGGGCCGAAGCCCGGGAAACCACCATCGGCCTGTTCCGCGATGTCGGCATCTCGATCCCCGAGCAGCGGGTGGATTCGTATTCCTGGCAACTCTCCGGCGGGCTGCGCCAGCGCGCCATGATCGCCATGGCGCTGTCCTGCCGGCCGCGGCTGCTGATCGCCGACGAACCCACCACGGCGATCGATGTCACCACCCAGGCCCAGGTGCTGGAACTGCTGCGCGAGCTGAAGCGCAAATACAACACCGCGATCATCTTCATCACCCACGACCTCGGCGTGATCGCGCAAATGACCAGCTACGTGGTGGTGATGTATCTCGGCCGGGTCATGGAACAGGGCCCGGTGGACCAGATCTTCCACGCCCCCAAGCACCCCTATACCCGCGCCCTTTTGCGCTCGATCCCCAGCCTCTATGGCGAGACCCGCACGGCGCTGCCAGTGATCACCGGCTCGCTGCCGCATCCGTTCAACCGGCCGGGCGGCTGTCCGTTCCACCCGCGCTGCCCGGAGGCGACCGATCGGTGCAGCAGCGCCCAGCCGAAGCTGCTGCCGGTGGCCGAGAACCAGGCCGCTGCCTGTTTCCTGCATCACGAGGAGGCCGAGGTATGAGCGCCGGTCCCCTGCTCGATGTTCGCGGTCTGCAGAAGTTCTTTCCGATCACCCATGGCTTCCTGCAGCGCGTCACCGGCCAGGTGCGCGCCGTGGACGGGGTGGACTTCACCGTGAACGAGGGCGAGACCCTCGGCCTGGTCGGCGAATCCGGCTGCGGCAAGACCACCGCCTCGCGCTGCATCCTGCGCGCCATCGACCCTACCGGCGGACAGGTGCTGTACCGCACCAGCGCCGGCGACGTGGTCGATCTCGCCCCCCTGCCGCAGCGCGCGCTCGCCCCCTTCCGGGCCGAGATCCAGATGATCTTCCAGGACCCGTTCGGTTCGCTCAACCCGCGGATGACCCTGCTGGACAATGTCGGCGAACCCCTCCTGGTCGGCGGCATGCGCAACCGTGGCGAGCGCGTGGACCGGGTGGCCGAGCTGCTGAAGCTGGTCGGCCTGCGGCCGGAATTCATGCACCGCTTCCCGCACGCCTTCAGCGGCGGCCAGCGCCAGCGCATCGGCATTGCCCGTGCCCTGTCGACCAATCCGCGGCTGGTGGTGGCGGACGAGCCGGTCTCCGCACTCGATGTCTCGGTCCAGGCCCAGGTGCTGAATCTGTTGCTGGAGCTGCAGGAACGCCTGAAGCTGACCTTCCTGTTCGTGGCCCACGACCTCAGCGTGGTGCGTCACATCTCGGATCGTGTGGCGGTGATGTATGTCGGCCAACTGGTCGAAATCGCCCCCACCGCCGCGCTGTTCGCGCGCCCGCGCCACCCCTATACCGCCGCCCTGATGCGCGCCGTCCCGGTGCCGGACCCGCGCGTGCCGCCTGGCGATGGCGCCCTGCGTGGCGAGGTGCCGAGCCCGGCCAACCCGCCAGGCGGCTGCTACTTCCACCCGCGCTGCCGCTTCGCCGAGGCGATCTGCGCCAGCGAGGCGCCGCCGCTGCACGAAATCGCCCCCGGCCACAAGGCGCGGTGCCATTTTGCCGATACGCTGAAACTGGCTGGGGCGTGAAAGACGGACCTTCTGTCTGTGCTGTGCACGGCGGTGACAAACCCTGCCACTGGAGCGTCGGCACGGTGCTGAGCGCGGCGGGGTAAAACCCGGCCAGTTGGTAGGCTGACCTCTTTGGGGTCGGCCGGGGATGTTTGCCGTGGAGGTC
>JBJXHB010000095.1:0-46954 GCA_046160725.1 Aquabacterium sp. | reverse complement strand
CGTCCATGCGCGGCATCTCGATATCCGACAGCAGCACCGCCGGACGCTCCTCGCCGAGTTTCTCCAACCCCTCCATGCCGTCCTTGGCCGTCACCACCCGATAGCCCTCGCGGACCAGCAGGCGCTGCGTCACCCGACGAACCGTGAGCGAGTCATCGACCACCAGGATCAAAGGCGGCTGCTCCGGCGCCTGCGGCAATGCCGCACTGGCGCCAGACCCCTCATCCCCGCGGTTACCCATGGCGGCCAGCGCACTGCGGCGCGCGCCCTCACCATAGACCGTGGCCAAGGCAACAGGGTTGTAGATCAACGCCGCGAGACCACTGGGCAGCAGCGTCATGCCGGCCAACCCAGGCTGCCGTACCAGTTGCGGCCCGAGGTTCTTGACCACCACTTCCTGGTTGCCGACGACCTCGTCCACATGCACCGCCACCCGTTGCGCCGCGCTGCGGATCACGACCACGGCCCCGGTGCGGCCCTGGACATGCCCCATGGCCGTCCCTTGCAGCAGCGATGCCAGCCAGAAGAACGGCATGACCCGGTCCTGGTACCTATAGGTTCCGGATGCATAGGCGTCGGCCACGTCGGCGGCCGGCACCCTGCGCACGATCTCGACCAGTGTGGACGGCACTGCCACGGTCAGTTCGCCACAGCGCAACATCACGACCTGCGTGACCGCGGTGGTCAGCGGCAACACCAGCCGGAAGCTGGTACCCCGGCCGGCGGCAGTGGCGGTTTCGATGCGACCACCCATGGCATTGACTTCGGAGCGCACCACGTCCATGCCGACACCGCGGCCGGCCAGGCCCGTGACCACCTCGGCCGTCGAGAAGCCGCTCTGGAAAATCAGGGCCGCCAGTTCGGCCTCGGTCGGCGCGCCATCCATTGGCAGCAGCCCAAGCTCGCGGCCGCGCTGCTCGATCCGCCTCAGGTCCAGCCCAGCGCCGTCGTCGCGGAACTCAACGCCGACTTCGTTGCCCTCCTGGTTGACCGAGACGGTGATGGTGCCGGTTGCATCCTTGCCGACGCCCTGGCGGACCGCGGGCAACTCGACGCCATGCACCACGCTGTTGCGCAACAGATGCTCGAAGGCACCCGTCATACGCTCCAGGACCCCGCGGTCGACTTCAATGGCGCCGCCCACGATATCCAGTCGTACCTGCTTGGCCGACTCCTTGGCCGCCTGCCGCACCACCCGATACAGACGCTCCGACAGGCCCTCGAACTCCACCATCCGAGTGCGCAGCAGGTCATCCTGCAGGTCGCGCGTCAGTCGCGCCTGGGCCGCCAGCTCGTCCTCGGTGGACTGCAAGGTGCGTTGCAGGCCGCGCTGCACGGTGGCCACGTCGTTGACCGCCTCGGCCATCATCCGGGTCAGTTCCTGGAACCGCGTGAACCGATCCATCTCCAACGGATCGAACTGCGCCGCCTGCTTGGCCGCCTCCAGGCGCGAGGCGATCTGGGTCTCAGCCTGCAGCTCGATGTCACGCAACTGAGATCGCAGGCGGTCCAGGTTGTCACTGAGATCGCTGACCGATGACTTCAGCTGTCCGACATCGCTCTCGATGCGAGACCGGGTGATCGACACCTCACCTGCATGGTTGACCACCCGATCCAACAGCCCGGCACGCACCCGGACCATACCGCTGCTGGCGGCGCCGGGCAGGGGCACGACCTCGGCCGCCGCCTGCGCAGTGCCAACCTGGCTGAAGCGGCTCCAATCGATCTGAACCACCGGACGCGGTGCCGCCGCTGCCGCAAGCGCAGCGACGGGCCGGTCATGTGATACGGGCACCGCATCGTCGGTCCGGCCCACCGGCATGGCCGGGTCCGCCGCCGGCGACGGGTCGGGCAGATCGAGATCCAACGGCACGTCCATCGACGCTTCAGCCGGCGCCGCCATGACCGGAGCCGGAGCCGGCGCAAGCGCGGCAGCCGCTGGCGCCACCGGCCCGCGTCTCAAGGCTTCAAACTGGGCCTCGATGGCATCGACGCGCAGCACCAGGCGATCCACCCCCGTTGCCGGCACCTCCGGCAGTGCCAGCAGGTGCTCGATGGCGGTTTCAAGGCGGTGCGCCATCTCGCCAAGCCGCATTGCGCCAGCCAGGCGTGCACCACCCTTGAGCGTGTGCAGGGTGCGCATGCAGGCCGAAGCCGCTGCCGCATCGCCCGGACGAGAACTCCAGTCCCGCATCCGTGCCTGCAATTGCGGCACCAGCTCCAGCGCCTCCTCCTCAAAGATCGGGAACAGTTCGAGATCCAGGATGTCGGTGGCGTCGATGTCGTCGTCATCGTCACGCGCATCGGCCTGGCTGGATGCCGCGGGACGCACAACCGGCTCATCGAACGAGCGCAATTCAGGCTGTCCCAGGTCGGCCAGCGCAGTCGGCATGGCCTGGACAACTGAGGCCAACCCCACCGCCGCCGCCGCAACGACAGGTGCCGCCGCAACAAGGGCCTCTGCGACCACAGGCGCCGCTGCAATCGGGGTCTCTTCGACGACCGGGTCCGGTGCAAGCGGGGCCAGCACCTCAAGTGCGGGTTCTGTGGCGATCGGTTCCTGTTCGACGGCGTTCGCCCAAGCCGCAGCGTCAGACCCATCCTCTAGCCCTACGGTTGGCGAAGACAGGTCCTGCGGGGCCTTCGACTGCAACGGCGCAACGGCACCAGCGTCATCCACCAAATCCGACAGGTGCGGGCCCAACGGGTCCGCAGCGGCCACGATGGGATCGGACTCCCAGCTGGCTCCTTCGCGCAGCGCGTCGAGGTCAGCAGGTCGGGTCTCGTATGGGTCGCTGTCATCGTCCAGGCCGCCGCTTCGCGTGTCCTGGTCTGCGTCTACTGATTCGTTGAGGTGTTTGTCTCCAGTGGCCCCGTCGGCCTCAGGTGCCACAGACAGGGGCATCGACAAGTGATGCTCCATCAACCGCTGAATCAGGTCCTGCGGTGCCTCCTTCAGGAAGCCGGCAGCAAACTGATGCAGCAGGTGCCGAATCTGGGCCGCAGCCTCGTTGAAGAGGGCCGCCTCCACACCGTCGCTGGCGCCGCGGTTCTGCGCCCGCATCAGCGCATGTTCGAGAGCCCTGGCCAGCTGCGACAAGTCGGCGTAACCCACCGTGGCCGAACTGCCGGCAAGCGAATGGGCCAAGGCAATCGCGGCATCGCTGACCGGCCGGTCCAGCAGATGGCTCCACTCGCCCAGCTCGGCGACCAGCCGGCGTGACAGCTCGTCGGCCTCGTTCAGATAGATGTTGAACAGTGCAATGCCGATGCGCAGCGAACCAATCAGCTTGTACTGTTCGGCATCCTCGACCAGCGTCTGCGGCGCAGGAGCTTCGACAGCCGGGCGGGTCGCGACAGACTCAAGATCGACGCTCGGCTCGAGCGGGGCAGCCAGGGGCGGTGGATCGGCCGGGGCCGACAACCAATCGAAGGCCGCCGCAGCGGTGGCGTCGTCCACCATCGACACGTCGACAATGGGCAGGTCGCGCGCATCGGCCGTCTCGGCCGTACCCAACATGCCGGCGTCTTCTACAGCGGGCGCGTCGCTGGATTCAGGCATCGGCGGCTGGTCGAGCTCGGACACCTGCGGGATCAGGGGCAGATCGTCGGCTACGGTCGATGCCAAAGTCGGCGTCGGGGACGACGCCGGTACCGGCACTTCTTCAAGGACACCCAGATCCAGATCGAACGACAGTTCATCGGCGGCAACTGACACCGCCTCGGTTGCAGACGCGACGCCGCTGTCAGGAGGCAACGGCAGTGCCAACGGATCCGCGGTCACCGGAGCCGAAACGTCGGCTGTGCCGAAGTCGAGCGTGAAGTCCAGGTCCTGCGCATCGGGCAGGCCGGGCACCATGGACTTCAGCGCCTGCGTATCGACCGCCGGCGCGTCCAGATCGGCCACCTCCGGAAGATCCAGCAGCAGCGGCGCCTCCACCATATCCGGCAGCGCCACTTCGAACGCCAGGGCCTCCGGTTCCGACACGGGCAGTTCGGGTGACGGCCCGATCTTGTCCGGGTCAGGCTCCGGCGCGGCCGGTGCAATCGGTATGAGACGGTTCTCGACGCGCAAGACCGTGGCAGCGGCAACGATGCCGCGCGAGTCGAAGTGGCCCGCCTGGCCCTGCTCGATGGCGTCGGCCCATTGGTGCAGCACGTCCAGCGCTCTTGCCGTGAAATGCTGAAGGTCCGCGTCCGCACCGGCAGACTCGGCCAGACGCGCATTGAACAACTGCTCGCATGCCCAGGCGGCCTCGCCAAAGTCCTGCAGGCCGACCATGCGTGAGCTGCCCTTGAGCGTATGGAAGGCACGCCGCACCACGGTCATCTCGCCCAGGTTGGCATGGTCGTGGGCCAGCGTGGCCAGAGCCTCCCGCGCGCCGGCAATGACCTCGCGTGCCTCCTCCAGGAAGATGCCGCGCATCTCCTCGTCGTCCTCCAGGCCGGTACCTGCGCTGGTTGCAACAGAGGGCGGCACGGCCGGATCAGCTGCGCGCAAAAGCGGCGGCGCGGCAGCAGGTGACGCCTCGGTCGGCGGCTGCAGCTCCAGGTGCTCGGCCAGGGCGCCGGCCACTTGTTCGCGGGCGGTCCGGAGCTCGTCATGGCCTTCGGCCAGGTCCAAGCCCAGGCGTGCCGCTGTGGCGGCATCGGCCAGCGCAGGGCGGTCGGCCGCTGTGGCTTGCAGCGCCAAGGTATCCAGATCGCGCGACAGCCGTGCGGCGTCGGCATCCGGCTGGGCGGCAGCGGCCGCGATGCTGTGGGCCAACTGCTGACTTGGCTCCACCGCCACGTCGAGTGCGCCAAACCCGGAGGGGCGCCCGGCCCGGCCCATCACGGCACGCAACGCGCCGGTATCCGCGTCGAAGTGGAACAGCGATTTCGCCATCTGCGGCTGGACGCTCACCATGTCGATGAGGAAGCTCAGCGCGCCGAGGTTGTCCGCCAGCCGATCGAAACTGCCGGCCTGGGCCGCTCGGGCCGGATCCACCTCGGTGTTGGCAAGCGTGTCGACGTCGTCGCGCATCCGAAGCACCGCCTGTGATGCCTGGTCCATGCCCAGCACAGACAGCACACCCCGCATGGCCGACAGCTGGGCCGGCACCGGGATCAACAGCGCACGCTGGGTCGGGTCTCGGAAGTACTGGTCGATCTGCTTTTCAACCTCGGACAGCGACGCCCGCAGCTCCTGGACCACGCTGCCCATCGTCTGCCGGTCGGAAACCCGCCGGTACAGCTCCTCCATCCAGAGGTCGAGTGCACCCGCCTCGGCACCACCCCGCGCCGCATCGATGCGCTCGGCCAGGCGCTGCACCCGCCTTGCCATGTCCGGATGGTCGAAGTCGCCATCCTCGAGCGACGCGTCCAGGTACAACAACGACGTGGCCACTTCCATGGCCAGGCCGGCGGCCGGCTCGGCACCGGTAGCAACGGTCTGGGTCGAAGCGGCCTGGAGCGCACGGGCCAGGACATCACCCTGGGGATAGAGACGCTGCACCGAGTCACCGACCAGCGCGAACTGCTCGGCCAGACCGGGGATGCGCATCAGCTCGCCACCAGCCACGGCCGACCACACCTCCTTTGCACCGGCAACCCGTTTTCGGGCCTGGGCGGTCCAGGCGGGATCGAAGCGCCCCAGCCTGGCCGTCTCGTAGTCGGCGGGCACGACCGCATCCGACAGGCCATAGGCGGAACGCACGGCCGCCAGGCGGGGCCCGGTGGCCTTGTCAGGCGTCGGCGCTGCCTGCGCACAGAAGAACAGCAGGTCAAGACCCAATCGGTCCGGTGCCTCGGCACGGTCCCCGGCCCGAAGCAACGACAGGAGGCGGGACGCGATGCGCTTGGCATACACGTCGGGCGGAACCAGGCCATCGGCCTGGCCTTCGAAGAATGCCGCTGCCAGCCGCCACAACTGGGCCATGCGGCCGGTCGCGTCCGCGGCATGGGCCTGTGCGCCCAGGCCGGCAAACAGGGCCTCCATGCGCCGTGCGGCGCCGGTATCGACGCCGCGCATCAGCGCCAGCATCTCCCTTTCCGCCCGCGCGACAACAGGCATAGCCGGGTCCAGCGGCTCGTCGCCGGGCTGCGCGTGCAGCGGCTGCCATTGCCATCCCTGTGGCCACAGATCAGCCGGATGAATCCGGGCGGCACCGGCCAGTTGCTGCAGCGTCCGGTACTGCGGGAACAGCAGCAGCGCCGGCACCTCCTTGCCGGCCAGCCGGCGGCCCAGGAGGTCCAGCAGGCCGAACGAGCCGCGCTCGATGGCCTCGACCGCCGTCATGTCCAGCAGCTTGGGCCTGCTCTGAAGACGGATGACCGCAGCCTCAGACGCCCTCAGCAGCGTCGCCGCATCGCCCAGACCGACCAGTTCCAGTGCGCCAACGCCCTGGTGGATGAGGCTGCGGGCCTGCCGCAGCAGCGACGGGTCGACACCATCGATCTCGCTGGCCCCTTCGGCCTCCTTGAGATAGCGCCGAAGCGCCTTGTGGGCGTTCTCCAATGACCGGCGCAACTCGTCATGCACCCAGGCCAGGGTGCTGAGGTCCCGCCCGCCGGATCCGTCTGCCGAAGCGTCCATCTCAGTACCGCCGTTGCGTAGGTTGGGCGACATAGGCCACACGGGCATGCGGCCCGTGGCCTGCGCGGGGCAGGGTCATGGCCATCGCGCTCAGGCGATCTTGAACCGCGCCACTGATTGGCGAAGGTCCTCCGCGGCCCTGGCCAGTTCGCGCACGGTCTGCGCGGTCGATCGCGTCCCTTCGCCCGTCTGCTCGGTTACGGCAAAAATGTGCTGGATGTTCGCTGCCACCACGTTGGCGCCTTCGGCTTCGCGCAGGGCCTGGGCGGAAATGCTTTCAATCAGCTCAGCGAGTTGTCGCGTTACGCGATCAATGTCGCCCAGCGCCGAGCCGGCCGCGTCTGAAAGGCGTGCGCCGTCGACCACGCCTTGCGTGGATCGCGCCATAGCGGCGACCGCATCCTGAGTGTCGGCCTGAATCGTCTTGACCAGTGCCGAGATTTGCCGCGTGGCGTCCGCCGAGCGCTCGGCCAGCCGCTGCACCTCCTCGGCAACGACCGAGAAGCCGCGGCCGGCGTCGCCTGCCGAGGCCGCCTGGATGGCGGCGTTCAGGGCCAGCACGTTGGTCTGCTCGGTGATGTCGGAGATCAGTTCGGTGATCTCGCCGATCTCCTGCGAACTCTCGCCCAGGCGCTTGATGCGCTTGGACGTCTCCTGGATCTGATCGCGGATGGCGTTCATGCCGCCGATGGAGTTCTGCACCGCCTGAAGGCCTGTCTCGGCCGCCTGGAGCGAACGCCGGGCCACATGCGCGGACTGCTGGGCCTGCGATGACACCTCGTTGATGCGCCCGGCCATCTGCAACACAGCCTCGCCGGTATCGCGGATCTCGTGCAGTTGCTCGGTCGACGCGGCCAGCAACTCGGTCGAGGTCTCGTCCACCTGCGCCGTCGTGTCGGCCACCCGACCCACCGTGGACTGCACCTGGGACACCAGGGTCCGAAGCTCCTCGACGGTGTAGTTCACCGAGTCGGCAATGGCGCCGGTGATGTCCTCGGTCACCGTCGCCTGCTGGGTCAGGTCGCCCTCGGCCACCGCCTGCAGCTCGTTCATCAACCGAAGAATGGCGGCCTGGTTGGCATCGTTGACGCGCTTGGCCTCCTGCTCCTGGCGCTCGGCCTCCAGCCGCTGCCCCTCAGCCATGGCCGCACGCTGCTGCTGGTCCTGCACATACAGCCGCAGGAAGCCCCAACCGCCTGCCAACGCCAATGCGGCAAACAGCAGCATCAGGAACAGCCGGGCACCGCCGATGCCGCCGCCTTCTGCCAGCTTGTCCTGCACCGCCTGCAGGCCGCGCCGCAGCGGCTCGCTATCCTGCACGACGGCGTTCTGGGCCTCACGTGCCGTCACCAGCCCCTGCAGGTTGCCCAGGATGGCGCCGGCCTTCAGGCGGGTGTCCTCGTACTGCTTGATCAGCGTCTGCAGGCGCTCCTTGGTCTGAGCGTCACGGGTTGCCGTCAGGCGCAGCTCCGGGTTGCCCGACAGCAGGCCTTCGGAGATCTCGCGGAAGGAGTTCAGGTCCTTGCCCAGCAGGAAGACCGCCTCGGGGCTGACGCCCTCCATGGTCAGAAACTCGTTGGCACTCTTGCCGATCCGCTGGGTCAACATCACCAACTGGCCGGCTGCCGACAGTTCAGCCGCGCTGGCCTCCTGCTGCAGCTTCAGCGACGACACGGTCTCGGCCGTCTCCAGCAGGTCCGACGACTGTCGGTTGATCGCGCGCAGGGCCTCGCCGACCTGGGTCAGTGTCCTCTGCTGGGCCAGCACCGCCGCCGCGCTCTTCTCGGCCCGCTCGACCAGGGGCAGCAGCGGCTGCAGCACCTCCTGCACAGCCGCCGATGCAGGTGGCAGCTCGTCCGCGCCATCCTTCAATGCCCGGACGTTGCGGCCCAGGACTTCGGACGACTCCTTGACCTCGACAAAGGCCGCTGCATTGCCCACCAGGGCCTGGGACACCGCCTTCGCCAGCCGCTGGGACTGCATCAGCGCCTGACCGGTCGCACCCACCTGCGTCGCCCCGCGCCCCGCTGCCGCAAGGGCCAGCGCCACCATGGCCAGCAGGCCGATGACGCCGACGACCACGGTGCCGCCCAGCAGGCGCTGCTGTTGCTGCGCCGGCAGATGCCCGATCAACGGCAGAGCCGCTCCGGTCGGCGCCGCCGCGGCCGGCGTCTCTGGCAGGCGTAGGCGGGATTCGACAAACTCGGGCGCCATCTCCGACGGCGCCGCCTCGGAGATGATGGACGAGTCTGCCGCATGCCGCAGCGCGTTCATGTCCAGCGTCACACCCGTGGTGGCCATGGTGGCGGCATCGTCCGCTGCGGCTTGCAACTCGTCAAAGCCGGCCACCGGCTCCGCGCCACGCTTGCCCCAGGGCTTGTTCTTGAACCGGTCCAGAAGTCCCATCACATCCCCTCGACTACTCTGTAAGGCCACGGCGAGCTGCCGCAACCATGTCCATCAGGCGGCGATCGCCAGAAAGCTGGCGTCCACCGCCAGCGCCGCCAACGCAATCTCCTGCCACAGTCGCCCCGATGCATCGCTGTACCGGGCCGCTGCAAAGGCGGGGCGCCTTGATCCGACGTCAGGGTCATCCGCCAATGGCGTCAGGTCGGCAGCATGTCGCAGCCCCTGCAGCCGGTCCACTCGCAGCGCACAGTGGGTACCCAAAGACGGATTGAACGCGACCAGCCGCTGCTGGTCGCGCGCAGCCGCCGCTGGCAAGCCCAGAAAGCCAGCCAGGTCCACAACCGTGTGCAGGCCACCCCGAAGGTTGGCAACGCCCAGGACCCATGGCCGCGTATGCGGCACCGGAACCAAGGTTCCGAAATCGAAGATCTCGCCGGCCTGCTGCAATGGAAACAGGACGCCCTGCCCACCGCAGTCCACCGCCAGCCATGCCGCCTGGGGATGTTCGCTGCGCACCGCCTGCATGCGCAGCGCAAGGCGGCTTTGCAGGTCGCGCAGGGCTTCTCGTTTGGCCATCGCGTCTTGGCGCCCGGCCGGCGCTCAGTCGAAGGCCTTGATCTTGGCGATCAACTCGTCGGCCACGACCGGCTTGACAACATAGTCGCGCGCGCCCTGGCGCATGCCCCAGACCTTGTCCGTTTCCTGGTTCTTGCTGGTGCACATGATGACGGGTGTACCGGCCCAACGCGGGTCCCGCGTGATGGTCCGCGTCAGCTGGAATCCGTTCTGGCCCGGCATCACGACGTCCATCAGGATCAAGTCAGGCTTTTCCTGCTCAAGCTGGCGGATGGCTTCCTCGCCACCTTCGGCGATCCGGACCTTGTAGCCATGGCGGCCCAGCAGGTCCGACAGGAAATGCAGTTCAGTCTTTGAGTCGTCGACCACCAGGATCTTCTGGATCGGCATGATTCTCGGTTCCTCAGCGTCGGGGGGCGCTCGAAGCGCCCGACCCACGGATCATGGCCCCATTGCCGCCGGTCATGCGGCGGAGCCCTTGCCGAACTGCTCGACAGCGCGCAGCAATTGGTCCTTGGTGAAGGGTTTCGTCAGGTATTCCTCGGAACCAACCATGCGGCCCCGAGCCTTGTCGAACAACCCGTCCTTGGACGACAGCATGATCACCGGCACATGCGAGAACCGCGGGTTGCGCTTGATGATGGCGCAGGTCTGGTAGCCGTCAAGCCGAGGCATCAGGATGTCGCAGAAGATCAACTGGGGGTCGTGGTCATTGACCTTGGACAGCGCATCAAAGCCGTCCTCGGCCAGCAGCACCTCATAGCCGCCCTGACGCAGGAAGATCTCAGCGCTGCGCCGAATCGTGTTGCTGTCGTCGATCACCAGCACCCGGGTGGTGCCGGCAGCGCCCGTTGCGCCGCTCAAATCAGATCTCCACCATCTCGAAGTCCTCCTTGCGGGCGCCGCACTCAGGACAAGTCCAGTTCATCGGCACATCAGCCCACGCAGTGCCGGGGGCCAGGCCATGTTCGGGGTCGCCGCTGCTCTCGTCGTAGATCCAGCCGCATATCAGGCACATCCAGGTGCGCGCTTGGCTCACGTCGTCTCGGGTCGGTCACTACAATGGGCCGCAATTGTAGCCACGGGGTCTGCGAAAAAAGACTGTTCCCGTAGGCACATACGCAACATTCTTCAAATGTCGCTTCAGGTTTGCGGGCACCCTTCACGCGGACCGCCACCCCAATCCGCGACCCAAGGCCCCTGATGAGCACCGAGCCCCCTGCCGCCGCCGACGACGCCGGCGCCGAATCAACGGCGCCGGTCTGCGTGCTGAGTTTCAATGCCGCGGATGCCAGCGGAGCCAGCGGCATCGCATGCGACGTGGCGACCCTCTCCGCCATGGGCGCGCATGCCATGCCGGTGACAACCAGCATCGTGGTCCGAGACAGTGCGGAGGTGTTCGACCGCCACGATCTCGACGCCGACGTGGTGGTCGAGCAGGCGCGCACGGTGCTGGAGGACATCACCATCTCGGGCTGGAAGGTGGGATTTCTCGGCAATGCCGAGACCGTCAGCGCCGTGGCCGAGATCCTGGCTGACTATCCCGACGTGCCCCTGGTGAGCTACCTGCCCAACCTGGGCTGGATGGACGAGGATGACTCGCAGCCCTACCTGGAGTCCTTCCGGGATCTGATCCTGCCCTCGACCGAGGTCCTGGTCGGCAGCCACAAGGCGCTGATCGACTTCCTGCTGCCGGACTGGGACAGCGAGCGCCCGGCCAGCCCGCGCGAGCTGGCTGTGGCCGCGGGCGAGAAGGGCACCCGATTCGTCCTGGTGACCGGCATCATGCTGCCGGCCAAGGGCACACAGCTGTTCATCGACAACGTACTGGCGTCGCCACAAGGCGCACTGACCGGCGAGAAATTCGAGATGTTCGACACCGCCTTTGTCGGCGCCGGTGACACGCTGTCGGCGGCGCTGGCGGCGCTGCTGGCGTCCGGTGCCGAGTTGCAGGCGGCGGTCGGCGAGGCCCTTCAGTTCATGGACCAGGCCCTGGACTCCGGCTTCCGGCCCGGCATGGGCGGGGTCGTGCCGGACCGCTTCTTCTGGGCTGTCCCGCCACCGGAGGAAGAGGAGGGAGCAACGCCATCGCCTGGCGGCGCACCCTTGGTTCCCGAACCACCGCCCGACCAGGGCAAGGGCAAGGGAGGCCCGCGCCGTGTCCACTGAAGCCAGCCGCAATGCCGCCTTGTTTGAGCGCGCTCAGGTCGTCATACCCGGTGGGGTCAATTCACCAGTCCGGGCGTTCCGCGCCGTCGGTGGCACACCCCGCTTCATTGCACGGGCGCAGGGCGCCTACATGTGGGACGCCGATGGCCAGCGGTACATCGACTACATCGGCTCCTGGGGGCCCATGATCCTGGGCCATGGCCACCCGTCGGTGCTGGACGCCGTGCAACGCGCAGCAGTCGAGGGCTTCAGCTTTGGCGCGCCGACTGAGCGCGAGGTCGAACTGGCCGAGGCCATCATCGCCCTGGTGCCCGCGGTCGAGCAGGTGCGCCTGGTATCCAGCGGCACCGAGGCCGCCATGAGCGCGATCCGGCTGGCGCGCGGCGCTACCGGACGCAGCCTGATGATCAAGTTCGAGGGCTGCTACCACGGCCATGCCGATGCGCTGCTGGTCAAGGCGGGCTCCGGCCTGGCCACCTTTGGCCACCCGACCAGTGCCGGCGTGCCGGCCGAGGTGGTGCAGCACACCCTGGTGCTGCGCTATAACGATGTCGATCAGCTCGAGGCTGCGTTTGCCCAGCATGGCGACCGGCTGGCTTGCGTGATCATCGAGCCGATCGCCGGCAACATGAATTTCGTGCGCGCGTCGCTGCCCTTCATGGCTGCCCTGCGCCGGCTGTGCAGCCAGCATGGCGCGCTGCTGATCCTGGACGAGGTGATGACCGGTTTTCGCGTCGCGCTGGGCGGCGCCCAGGCGCTGTACGCCCGCGACCTGCCCGGTTTCGCGCCGGACATCAGCGTGTTCGGCAAGGTCATTGGCGGCGGCATGCCGCTGGCGGCCTTCGGCACGTCTCGGGCCATCATGAAGCACCTGGCCCCGCTCGGGCCGGTCTACCAGGCCGGCACGCTGAGCGGCAACCCCGTGGCCACCGCCTGCGGCCTGGCGACGCTGCGTGAGATCGCCCGGCCGGGCTACTTCGATGCGCTCGCCGCCCGCACGCGCAGCCTGGTCGACGGGCTGTCGGATGTGGCAAGGAGCGCCAGCGTAGCCTTCTGTGCCGACTGCGAGGGCGGCATGTTCGGCTTCTTCTTCCTGCCGACCTTGCCCCAGCACTACGACGCGGTGATGGCCACCGACAAGGAGCGCTTCAACCGCTTTTTCCACGCCATGCTGGACCGTGGCGTGTATCTGGCGCCCGCCCTGTACGAGGCCGGTTTCGTCAGCAGCGCGCACAGCGAGGCCGATATCTCGGCCACGTTGCAGGCCGCTGCCGAGGCGATGCGGGCCTGAGCCACTGGCCACCGGATCGCGACCAGGCGAACAGGCGGCCCGGTTCAGGCCGGTGCGGAGCGCAACCCGTAGGTCTTGCCGCCGGCAAACAGATACTCCACGCGCAACACCGCGTCGCCTTTCTCGCCGGTGAAGGTGAAGCCCACCATGGCGATCGCGTCACCGGGCTTGATCTCCGGCACACCCCAGGCCTGCATCCGGGTCAGTGGCGCCAGCTCGATCACCCAGGCGCGGTCCTTGCGCGTGGGCGCACGCGCGGCCTTGAGCAGCCCGGGCCCGTCGACCTGCGCGGCCTGTGCCGGCACGGCGCGGCCCGGCAGGTCCGGCGGCAACTTGAGGTCCGGCGCGACGTCCAGGGTCAGCTCGACATGGGGGTTGCGCCACGTCACCTTGGACGCCCGGCCCTCCAGATAGATCGGGCGGCCCTGGTCGAAACTGCTCCAGCCGTGGTGGGCCCGGACACTCAGCGGTGCGGCGGCGATAGCCACAAGACAGGATCGGCGCTTCATCAAGTCTCCTTAGCGGTAAGCAATCCAGCGGCCGGCGATCATGACACTGAGCCAAAGCCCCAGCGACAACACGGTCTGCAGGCGTGCGATGCGGTCCAGCCGCTGCAGGCTGCCACGGGCATGAAACAGGGCTGCGTTCAGGCCGGCCAGCATCACCAGACCCATCTTGATGCTGAAGGCCCGGTTGGCCAGCAACTCCGCCGGCTGGCCGGCGAACATCACCAGACCGCTGGCACCGACCAACGCGAATCCCAGTACCGCCAGCCCGAGTGCCAGGCGCGCCAGCGCCGGCACCGGCAGCTCGGCACCGGCCCCCCAGACGCGCAACTCGAAAAGCACGAGGTTGCCCACCAGCAGCGCGATGCCCAGGATATGCACCACCTCCAGAGCGGGGTAGGCCAGCGGGTGCGAAACGATCCAACCGAACATGCGGTGCATTCTCGCCAAGGCGCAGCGGGCGCGCGGCCGACTTCTAGAATCCTGGCACATGCACCTGCACATCCTCGGCATCTGCGGCACCTTCATGGGCGGTCTGGCCGCCATCGCGCGCGAAGCCGGCCACCGCGTCACCGGTTGTGACACCCAGGTCTACCCGCCGATGAGCGACCAGCTGCGGGCGCTGGACATCGCGTTGATCGACGGCTTCAGCGCCGACCAGATGCGGCTGCAACCGGACGTGTTCGTGATCGGCAACATGGTCAAGCGCGGCATGCCGCTGCTGGAGGCGATCCTGGACCAGGGTGCACACTTCACCAGCGGGCCGCAGTGGCTGGCTGAAAACGTGCTGCAGGGCCGCCATGTGCTGGCGGTGGCCGGCACTCATGGCAAGACGACGACAACCTCGATGCTGGCCTGGATCCTGGACCAGGCCGGCCTGGACCCTGGCTTCCTGGTCGGCGGCGTGCCGTTGAACTTCCAGCGCTCGGCCCGGCTGGGCGGCGGGCGGCCATTCGTGATCGAAGCCGATGAGTACGACACCGCGTTCTTCGACAAGCGCAGCAAGTTCCTGCACTACCGCGCACGCACGGCAATCCTGAACAACCTCGAGTTCGACCATGCCGACATCTTTGCCGACCTGGCCGCGATCGAGACCCAGTTCCACCATTTCGTCCGCACGCTGCCCGCCAGCGCCCGCCTGGTCGTCAACGCCCGCGAGGACGCCCTGACGCGCGTGCTGCAACGCGGCTGCTACAGCGAGGTGCAGCGCTTCGGCGGCCGGCGCGAGGAGCCGGGCGCCTGGCGCTCGCGCGGCGATCCGGAGTCCTTTGACGTCCTGCGCGGCAGCCTGCAGGTCGGGCATGTCGACTGGACGTTGCTGGGCGAGCACAACCAGCTCAATGCCCTGGCCGCCATCGCCGCTGCCGACCATGTCGGCGTGCCGCCGCAGCAGGCGGCACAAGCCCTGTCCCGCTTCATCAACGTGCGGCGCCGTATGGAGCGACGCGGCTGCGTCGGCGGCGTCACGGTGTTCGACGACTTCGCCCACCACCCGACGGCGATGCGCGCCACCTTGCAGGCCCTGCGCACCGCGGCTGGACAGGCGCGCATCCTGGCGGTGTTCGAACCGCGCTCCAACACCATGAAGCAAGGCGCGATGAAGGCGCAGCTGCCCTGGGCGCTGGAGGATGCGGACCAGTCGTTCTGTCTGCAAGGCGACTACGGCTGGGATGCGGCGCAGGCGTTGGCACTGCTGGGCGCCAAAGCCGTCGTGCGCGACAGCGTGCCGGCACTGGCGCAGACCGTGCTGCAACATGCCCGGCCTGGCGACATGGTGTTGGTGATGAGCAACGGCGGCTTCGGCGGCATCCACGACCTGCTGCTGGAGGGACTCGCGCAGCGTGCCTGATGCTGCGCGACAAGCCTTGCCTGGTCATCATCGCCCGCCCCCGCCCCCGCCCCCGCCCCCGCCCATGTCCATCGCCTCGTCGCCGTCCACGGCGGTCACCCACCTGTTGTACCTGCATGGGTTCCGGTCGTCGCCGCAGTCCTTCAAGGCGTGTCGCTTGGGGGCGTGGCTGGCGCGCCACCATCCCGGGTTGCATTGGTGGTGCCCGCAACTGCCACCCTCGCCGGCCGAAGCCATGGCCATGGTCGCGGACGGCACAGCAGACTGGCCGCGGACCACGATGGCTGTGCTGGGCAGCTCGCTTGGCGGCTTCTATGCCACCGTGGTAGCCGAGGCGACCGGTTGTCGCGCGCTGGTGATGAACCCAGCCGTTGAACCCGCCCGGGACCTGGTGCCGCATGTGGGCGAGCAGACCCAGTATCACCAGCCCGAACGCCGCTTTGAGTTCCGGCATGTTTACCTGGACGAGTTACGCCGCATGGCCCCGCCGGCCCTCACCCAAACGCAACGTTATGCCGCCATCATCGCCAAGGGCGACGAGCTGCTGGACTGGCGGGAAATGTCGTCCCACTTCGACGGCGCATCGATCCGGCTGCTGGAAGGCGGCGACCATGCACTCTCGGACTTCGATGACCATCTGCCCTTCATCCTTGACTTTCTGGACCTGCCCAAAGCCACCTCATGAGACTCCAAGACAAGATCGCCATCGTCACCGGCGCCGCCCAGGGTATCGGCCTGGCGACGGCCCTGAAGTTCGCCGCCGAGGGCGCCCGCATTGCCGTCTGCGACCGTCGGCCGGACGGTGTCGATGCCGCATTGGCCACCCTTCGTGCGCAGGGCCATCAGGCGCTGGGCTTCGCGCTGGACGTGACGCGCCGCAGCGAGCTGGACGCCATGGTGGCGGCGGTGGTGGCCGCCTGGGGCCGCATTGACATCCTGGTCAACAACGCCGGCATCACCAAGGATGCGCGCCTGCAGAAGATGACGCCCGAGCAGTTCGACGCCGTCATCGATGTCAACCTGCGGGGTGTCTTCAACACCACCCAGGCGGTCCTGGAGACCATGTTGCGCCAGGGCAGCGGGGTGATCCTCAACGCCTCCAGCGTGGTCGGCATCTATGGCAACTTCGGACAGACCAACTATGCGGCGTCCAAGTTTGGCGTCATCGGCTTCACCAAGACCTGGAGCCGGGAGCTGGGCCCTAAAGGTATACGGGTCAACGCGGTCGCGCCGGGTTTCATCGAAACGCCCATCCTCGGCACCATTCCCGACAAGGTGCTGGCGCAGATGCGCGAGCAGGTGCCACTGAAGCGGCTGGGGCGCCCGGAGGAGATTGCCAATGCCTATGCCTTTCTGGCCAGCGACGAGGCCAGCTATGTCAACGGTGCCGTTCTGGAGGTGTCCGGCGGGATGATCGTGTGAGGGCGCAGTCGACGCTGCTAGGCTGGATGGGACAATCCCGCGTGTGAGCTACGCCCTATTCGATGAGGCCGGCAAGTTCCTGGCCGGCCGCGTGCTGTCGGAGGCGGAAGCGTCCCTGCAGGTGGAGCTCGACTCCGGCAAGCGGTCCAAGGTCAAGGCCGCGAATGTCCTGCTGCGCTTTGCCCAGCCGGCACCGGCCGAATTGCTGGCACGCGCACAAGGGCTGGCCCGCGAGATCGACCCCGGGCTGGCCTGGGAGTTCGCCCCGGACGGCGACTTCGGTTTCGCGGACCTGGCCCGCGAGTACTTCGACGCCAACGCCGACGCCGCACACCAGGTCGCAGCGCTGCTGAGCCTGCATGAGGCGCCGCACTACTTCCGCCGCGTTGGCAAAGGCATCTTCAAGAAGGCGCCCCAGGAGATCGTGCAGGCGGCCTTGGCTGCCATCGAGCGCCGCAAGCAGGTGGCGGCCCAGATCGAGCAATGGACCCTGGAGCTGATCGACGGCCGCTGTCCGGGCCCGATCCAGGAGCAGCTGTACCGGATCCTGTTCAAGCCCGACAAGCAATCGGCAGAGTACAGGGCCGTCGTCGACGCCGCGCGGCGCTCGGGTCGGGCGCCATTGGCTCTCCTTCAGGACGCCGGCGCGATTACCAGTGCCTATCAGTTTCACTGGCGCCGCTTCCTGTTCGAGGTGTTTCCCAAGGGCACGGCGCATGCCGCCTTGAGTGCTCCGGCGGTTCCGGCGCCGTTGCCGCGGGCGCCGACGGCAGCCTTTTCCATCGACGACTCGGCCACCACCGAGATCGACGACGCCCTGTCGGTGCAGGGTCTGGGGTCCGGTGTGGTCTGCTTCGGGCTCCACATCGCCGCACCGGGACTGGCCATCGCGCCAGACTCGCCGCTGGACCGGGTCGCGCGCGACCGCCTGTCCACGGTCTACATGCCGGGCCACAAGCTGACCATGCTGCCCGATGCCGTGGTCCAGGCCTACACGTTGGCCGCGGGGCAGGACTGCCCGGCCGTCAGCCTGTATGTGCGCTTCGATGAAGCGACACTGGCTATCCTGGATACCGAGACCCGGATCGAGGTGGTGCCGATCGCGGCCAACCTGCGGCACGACCAGCTGGACGCGGTTGTCACCGAAGCCTCGCTCGCCGGCGAGGCACCAGCAGACTACGCGTTTGCGGCCGAGCTGACCTTCGCCTGGCGTCTGGCGCGGCATCTCAAGGCGCAGCGCGAAGTGGTGCGCGGCAAGCCCGAGAACTTCAACCGTCCGGACTACAACTTCCGGCTCGACAAGGACGTCGGCGCCGAACCCGGCGGTGAGGAGCGCGTGACGATCGATGTGCGGCGTCGCGGCGCGCCGCTGGACCTGATCGTGGCCGAGGCCATGATCCTGGCCAATTGCCAATGGGGCGGGATGCTGGCGGCGTGTGGCGTGCCGGGCCTGTACCGCAGCCAGGCCAGCCTGGCACCGGGCATCAAGGTGCGCATGGGCATCAAGCCGATGCCGCATGCGGGCATGGGCGTGCCCCAGTACAGCTGGGCCACATCGCCCCTGCGGCGCTACGTCGATCTGGTCAACCAGTGGCAGATCATCGCCTGTGTCCGGCATGGCCCGACGGCAGCCCTGGCCGCGCCATTCAAGCCGCGCGATGCCACGCTGTTCTCCATCCTGTCGGCGTTCGACGCGGCCTACGGCGCCTACAACGACTTCCAGTCCGGCATCGAGCGCTTCTGGACCCTGCGCTGGCTGCAGCAGCACGAGACGACAGAGTTGGACGCCACCACGATGAAGGACGGCCTGGTCCGCGCAGACCACCTGCCCCTGGTCTTCAGGGCACTGGGATGCGACACGCTGCCCCGCGGAACGCCAGTGCGGGTGCGCCTGACCGGGCTGGACCTGCTGACGCTGGAGGTCCATGCGTCCCTTGTCGAGCAGCGCGTGGCGGCGACCGAAGACTCGGCGACCGCGGCGCTGCAGGCCATGTCAGAGGACGACGACGGCGACGCCGCTGCCGGCAGCAGCGCCACTGGACTGACCTTGGCACTGGACGTGGCGGACGCCCCCGGCGACGAAGCAGCGGCCGGCGCCGAGCGAGCCGACGCCGCCCCGGCGGCCTGACTCCACCGGGCTTGCCGATGTGGCGCCGCTGGACCACGCTGCACTGGGCCCTGGCGGCCTCGGTGGCCGTTCATGGTGGTCTGCTGACGCTGCGCTTTGCCGATCCGGCCACCTTCAATCGGCTGTTCCAAGATACGCCCCTGGAGGTCGTGCTGGTCAACGCCCGCAGCGCCGAGGCGCCGACCAAGGCGCAGGCTGTGGCGCAGGCCAACTTGGCCGGCGGCGGCGAGGCGGCCGCCGGACGGGCTACATCGCCGCTGCCCGCAGCCGCCCGTGTCGAGGTCGGCGAGACCGTCGAGCGGGCGCGCAAGCGCATGGACCAGTTGCAGGAGCAACAGCAGCAGTTGCTGGCACAGGTCCGGCGCGAGATCGCCACGCTGCCGCCGCCCGATCCGCGCCGCGAAGGCGGCTCCCCGCTGGAGCGAGAGCAGGACGAGCGTCGACGCCAACTGATCAAGCTGCTGGCCGAGATCGAGCGCCGCATCAACGACGAGAACGCCCGGCCGAAGAAGCGCTACATCAGCCCAGCCACGCGCGAGGAGGTCTATGCGCTGTACTACGACCGGCTGCGGCGCCGCATCGAGGAACGCGGCACCCGGGACTTTCCGGAGCATCAGGGTCGCCGTCTTTATGGCGAGCTGACGATGAATGTCACCATTGACGCAACCGGCCGGGTGGTCGATGCCGAGATCGTGCGGCGCTCGAGCTCGCCGGTGCTGGATCGGCGGGCGCTGGCCATCGTGCAGGCTGCAGCACCTTTCGGTCCGTTCACACCGGCGATGCGCCAGCAGGCCGACCAGATCGTCGTCACGTCTCGCTTCCGCTTCACCCGCGAGGACGGACTGGAGACGTCGCTCAGCGGCCGCTGAGACGGGCCGCCCAGCGCCTCGACCGACCCCGCCGCGCGCCATGCCCCCGAATAAAGCCGACCCACCAGACCGCTATGCCGTGATCGGCTGGCCGATCGATCACAGCCGATCGCCGTTCATCCATGCCGCCTTCGCCCAGCAGACTGGGCAGAACCTGTCGTACGGCCGCATCGCCTGCCAACCGGGCGAACTGGAGCCGATGCTTCGCCGCTTCATCGCCGGCGGGCCCGGCCTGGGGCCGGCACGTGGCTGCAATGTCACCATCCCGCTGAAGTTCGACACCATCGGCCTGGCGGACGAGACGACCGCCCGTGCCCGCCTGGCACAGGCCGGCAACGTGCTCTGCCTCGAGCCCGGCCGATGGCATGCCGACAACACGGACGGCATCGGCCTGGTGCGCGACATCGAGCAAGGTGCCGGTGTCGCGATACAGGGTGCCCGGGTGCTGCTCATCGGTGCTGGCGGGGCGGGAGCCGGTGTCCTGGGTCCGCTGTTGGCCCACGGTCCGGCCGCCCTGCGGGTGGTCAACCGCACACCGCAGCGTGCCCAGGCGCTGGTGTCGCGCCACATGGCCTGGGCCGCTCAGCACGGGGCCGACCTCAGCGCGGGCGGGCTCGATGCCGCCGGCGCCGGATGGGACATCGTGTTGAACGCCAGCGCCAGCAGCCTGCAACAGCAGGGCGTGCCCGTATCGTCGGCCGTGCTGAGGCCCGGCGCGCTGGCGCTGGATCTGATGTATGGCCCGGCCGCCCTGCCGTTCCTGGATTGGGCGCGCTCGCATGGCGCGCTGCCGCGCGACGGCTTGGGCATGCTGGTGCAACAGGCGGCCGAGGCCTTCCGCATCTGGCGTGGCGTAGAGCCGCAGACGTCGCCGGTCCTCGACGCCTTGCGCCACGCCGTGTCGGCCGGCTGATGGCAAGGACCGCCATGCCAAGCTTCCTGCGCGCTCTCGGACGCCTGCTGGCGCTGGTGCTCCTGTGCACGGCCTCGCTGCAGATCTTCTTCGTGTTGCGGCTGGCCGCGATGAACCTGGTCGATCCGCAGTCGACGGCCTTTCAGCGCAGCGAGGCCTGGCGCTTGCTCACCGAACGGGGCCGCCTGCCCTGGCGCCAGGACTGGGTCGACGCATCCGCCATTTCGGTCCAGCTCAAGCGGGCGGTCATCGCCAGCGAGGATGCCGGATTCACCGAGCACGTCGGCATCGAGTGGGACGCCCTGCGCGAGGCCTGGGACAAGAATCGCCGCGCGACGGCCCAGGCCGAGCGCCGCAACGAGCAGGCGAAGCGTGGCGCCGGCAACGTGGCTCTGAAGCGTCGGCATGAACCCAAGCTGGTCGGCGGATCCACGATCAGCCAACAGCTGGCGAAGAACCTGTTCCTGTCCGGCGAGAGGACGCTACCGCGCAAGGCCCAGGAGGCCTTCCTCACGCTCGCGCTGGAGCTGGTGCTGACGAAGCAGCGCGTCCTCGAGATCTACCTGAACAGCGTCGAATGGGGCGAGGGGGTGTTCGGCGCCCAGGCGGCGGCCCAGCACTATTTCCGTGTCGACGCGGCTCGTTTGGACAGCCCGCAGGCCGCGCGGCTGGCGGTGCTGTTGCCGGCGCCCAAGCGCTATGAGCGTCAGCCCTGGTCGGCCTATGTCAGCGGCCGGGCCGCCACCATCACCGCCCGCATGCCGGCGGTCGACTTGCCCTGACCAGGCAAGCTGACCGCTATAAGCATGCTTCCTACAATCGACGTCATGCGCACCGAGGCTGCCGACGACACGCCTGCCATCGCCGCCCTGGCGGCCCGCCTGGTCATCGACGAAGGCATGGAATATGGCCCGGCCAAGCACAAGGCGGCCCGCACGCTCGAGCGCCGAGGCGCGCGCCGGCCAGCCCTGCCGTCCAACGAGGCGATCGAGGACGAGGTGCGGTCACAACTCAAGCTGTTCCATGGCGACGACCAGCCCGCCGACCTGGCCGCGTTGCGCGACCTGGCGTTGCGCTGGATGGAGCGGCTTGCAGCATTCCGCCCGCACTTGAGCGGGGCGGCCTGGCGCGGCACGGCGACCCGCCTGTCGGCGCTGCATCTGGACCTGTATTGCGACGACACCAAGGCGGCGCAGATCGAGATGATCAACCTGGGCGTCGACTTCGACTGTTCCAACCTGCCGGGTGATACCACCATCGTGCTGAGCTTTGCCCAGCGCTGCGCGGACTGGCGCGAGGCGGTGACCATCCACCTGAGCCTGCACGACCATGACGACCTGCGTGGCGCGCTGAAGCCGGACCCGCGCGGCCAGACCTGGCGTGGCGACGCGCAGACACTGCAGCGGCGCCTGGCCGAAGGTGCCGGCACATGAACCGGCGCATGGCCGTGCTGACCGGTTCGGTCGCGGCGACCGCCGCGGTCGCCGGGAGCGGCGTCGCCTGGTGGCGAGCCGGGCGCCAGGCCGCGGCCGAGTCCGGACACAACGCCCTGTGGTCGCTGCAACTGGAGCAGCCGGACGGCGCGCTCCTGCAACTGAAGACGCTGCGGGGCAAACCGCTGCTTATCAACTTCTGGGCCACCTGGTGCCCGCCCTGCCTGCGCGAGTTGCCAGAGATCGAGCGCTGGTACATCGACCATCGCGCCCGTGGCTGGCATGCCCTTGCTCTGGCTGTGGATCAGCTCAAGCCGGTCCAAGATTTTCTGAAGCGGCATCCCATGACCATGCCGGTGGCCCTGGCCGGGATGGATGGAACCGACCTGATCCACCAGTTTGGCAACCGGGCCGGTGCCATGCCGTTCAGCGTGATGCTGGATCGCAGCGGCCGGCTGGCCTGGCAAAAGATGGGCGAGACCAACCTGCAGGAGTTGACCGAGCAGGCCCAGGCCATTGCCTGAGGCGGGGTCGTAGAGGCGGCTTGTCTGATGCGGCAAGCGCCGGGCCGATGTGCCGCGTTGAAATTTGCGGCATTTCCGACTCTTCATCTCTCATTTTCGTCGATCGATCTCTCATCAGGGCGCATTCTCTGATTCTAGAGGCGAGAGCAACGGCGTCCGCGGTGGTCCAGTCGTGCAGGCCTGAGCAGATCGGATCAGCAGGGTAAGCCCTCCTGCCCATTGGTGTCCCCGTGACAGAATCGCGCCCCTTTCGCCGACGTTGTCGGCAGATGCATCTGGCTTGATGCCGACTGACGCTTGGCCTCTCGACATGGGGCTGGGCGTGAGACTACAGAGGGACTCATCCGCCATGGATCTGCGCAAGCTCAAGACCCTGATCGATCTGGTCAGCGAGTCCAACATCTCCGAACTCGAAATCACCGAAGCCGAAGGCAAGGTGCGCATCGTCAAGGCGGTGCCGCCCCAGCAGATGATGACCATGGTGCCGATGGCCGCTCCATCCGTCGCTGCGATGCCGGCGCCGGTCGCGCCGGCGGCCACGGCGCCAGCGGCCGAGGTGGCACCCGCGGTGCCGGAAGGTCATGTCGTGAAGTCGCCAATGGTCGGCACGTTCTACCGGTCATCCAACCCCGGCGGCAAGCCGCTGGTCGAGGTGGGCATGGCCGTCAAGGCCGGCGAGTCGTTGTGCATCATCGAGGCCATGAAGATCATGAACGAGATCGAGGCGGATGCCACCGGCACCATCAGCCGCGTGCTGGCCGAGAACGGGCAGGCCGTCGAATTCGGCCAGCCGCTGTTCGTGATCATCTGAGAGCCTGTGAGGCATTCCGCCACTCCCGCTCGTGCGCCCGAAGCGGCGCCGCTCGTCGTTGCAAATGCTCGCCGTAGCCCGAGCTACGCCTGTGCTTTGCGCCTAGATCGACACCGTTTCGGCCACCCGCTCGGGCGCGCCGGAATACTTCACAGGCTCTAACCCGCCCGGCGGCCACCGCATGTTCAAGAAGATCCTGATCTCCAACAGCGGCGAAATCGCCCTGCGGGTCCAGCGTGCCTGCCGCGAGATGGGCATCCGCTCGGTGGTGGTGTATTCCGAGGCCGACCGCGAGGCCAAGTACGTCAAGTTGGCCGACGAGGCGGTGTGCATCGGGCCGGCAGCCTCGGCCCAGAGCTACCTCAACATGCCCGCCATCATCTCTACAGCGGAGGTGACAGACGCCGAGGCCATTCACCCGGGCTATGGTTTCCTGAGCGAGAACGCTGATTTCGCGGAGCGCGTCGAAAAGAGCGGCTTCACCTTCATCGGCCCGACACCGGAGTCGATCCGCATCATGGGCGACAAGGTGGCGGCCAAGCAGGCCATGACCAAGGCGGGCGTGCCCTGCGTGCCCGGATCCGAAGGCGCATTGCCAGACGACCCCAAGGCCATCGTGCAGGCGGCCCGTGCCATCGGCTACCCAGTGATCATCAAGGCCGCCGGCGGTGGCGGCGGGCGCGGCATGCGGGTGGTGCACACCGAGGCGGCGTTGCTGCATGCGGTGCAGACCACGCGCGCCGAGGCCGGTGCCGCCTTCGGCAACCCCATGGTCTACATGGAGAAGTTCCTGGAGAACCCGCGGCACATCGAGATCCAGGTCCTGGCCGACCAGCACCGCAACGCCGTCTGGCTCGGCGAGCGCGACTGCTCGATGCAGCGGCGGCACCAGAAGATCATTGAGGAAGCACCGGCACCCCATGTGCCGCGGCGCCTGATCGAGCGCATCGGCGACCGCTGCGCGGCCGCCTGCAAGCGCATTGGATACCGGGGCGCGGGCACGTTTGAGTTCCTGTACGAAAACGGCGAGTTCTATTTCATCGAGATGAACACACGGGTGCAGGTGGAGCATCCGGTCACGGAATGGGTCACAGGCATCGACATCGTGCAGATGCAGATCCGCGTGGCGGCCGGCGAGAAGCTGCCCTTCGCCCAGCGCAACATCCAGATGCGCGGCCATGCCATCGAGTGCCGGATCAATGCCGAGGACCCCTACAAGTTCACGCCGTCGCCCGGACGGATCACCACCTGGCATCCGCCCGGCGGGCCGGGGGTGCGGGTCGACAGCCATGCCTATGCCAACTACATGGTGCCGCCCAACTACGACTCGCTGATCGGCAAGATCATCGTCCACGGCGACACCCGCGAGCAGGCGCTGGCGCGCATGCGAACCGCACTGAGCGAGACCGTGGTCGAGGGCATACAGACCAACATACCGCTGCACCGCGAGTTGATGGTGGATGCCAAGTTTGTCGAAGGCGGCACCAACATCCACTATCTGGAAGGCTGGATGAACCAGCACCGGCGCTGACACCAGGCCCAACCACAGGACGGGTCCATGTTCGAACTGGTGCTCTGGGCGCCCCAGGCGATGGTCGAGGCGGTTTCGGACCTGCTGATCGAGGCCCTGGACGCGCGGTCGGTTTCGGTCGAGGACGCCGACGCCGGAACCGCCGCCGAACAGGCCATGTTCGGCGAGCCGGACATGCCGCCGCCGGCCGCCGGATGGCAGCATTCCGTGTTGGTCGCCTTGTTCGAGGATGACGACAGCGCCGCCGCGGCGGCCGCCTGGATCGGGGCGCAGCCTGAGTTGGCGGGCGTGCAGATGCGAGCCCTGCGGCCCCTGGTCGAGCAGGACTGGGTGCGGCTGACCCAGGCGCAGTTCCCGCCGGTACCGGTCACCGATGATTTCTGGATCGTGCCGACCTGGCACGCGCTGCCGGACGGTGCCCGCACCAGCATCCGGCTGGACCCTGGCCTGGCTTTCGGCACCGGCAGCCACCCCACGACCCTGATGTGCCTGCGCTGGATTGCTCGCCATGCCCAGGCATGGCCCCGGGTGTTGGACTACGGCTGCGGCTCGGGCATCCTGGCCATCGCGGCGGGCCTGCACGGCGCCTGCGACATCGACGCTGTGGACATCGACCGCGACGCCGCCCAGACCGCCCAAGTGAATGCGCAGGCCAACCGGGTCATGCTGCGCACCGGCCTGCCCGACGTGGCGCAGGGCACCTACCCGCTGGTGCTGGCCAACATCCTGGCCACGCCGCTCAAACTGCTGGCACCGCTGCTGTGCGACCACGTCGCGCCGGGCGGGCACCTGGTGCTGGCCGGCATCCTCGATCGGCAGGCCGCCGAGTTGGCTGCCGCCTACGCACCGTGGCTGACATTGACCGTGGACGACCAGCTCGACGGCTGGATCCTAATGACGGCCCAGCGACGCATGGCATGATTCCCGCATGAGCCTGGCCACGCGCTGTTCCGCCTGCGGCACCGTGTTCCGGGTGGTCAAGGACCAGTTGCTGGTCTCCGAGGGCTGGGTCCGTTGCGGGCGCTGCAACGAGGTCTTCAATGCGTTGGAAGGCCTGTTCGATCTGGAGCGCGACGGCCTGCCCCCAGTGCAGGCGCCGACGGTGCCCCCGCCGAAGTCGGCGACGGTGCAGCGGGTCCTGGACGAGCTCGGACGCCACCGCCCAAAACCCGAGCCCGCTGCTGATCCGGACCCGGCACCGGCCTGGACCACAGCGCCGCCCGACAGCACAACGGCGCTCGGGTGGGGCGAGGCCGATGCCGCGGCACCGACTCCGCCGCCATCACTGCCAGCGGACCATGGTCCGGTACTTGATGCACAGGCAGAAGCCGATGTGCCTGCAGCCGTGCGTGCGCCGTCGAGCGCGCCGCTGCCGCTGTCCCCATTGCCGGATCCTGCCGACAGCCCATCGGCGGTGGTCTCGCTATCCGCTGCTGCTGGCGTCGCCGAGGCCGCCACGCAGGCCGACCGCACCCCGGCCATCGTGGCTGATGACCGGCCTCCCCGCTTCGTGCAGGCCGCTGACCGTGCCGCGTATTGGCGCCGTCCGGGTGTCCGTACGATCCTGGCGCTCTGCACGCTGTTGCTGGCCGCCGCTCTGGCCGCGCAGGTGGTGTTGCATGCCCGCGACCTGATCGCGGCACGTTGGCCCGCCACCACGGCCTGGCTGGCGGCGGCCTGCCAACCCCTGGGTTGCACGGTGCAGCCACTGGCCCGCATCGAGCGGCTGACGGTGGATTCAAGCGGGCTGACGCGGGTGGATGGCACGGCGTTGTACCGGCTCAGCCTGACCCTGAAAAACCGTGCAGACCTTGCACTGCGGGCTCCGGCCATCGAGCTGACGCTCACCGACAATGCCGGCGGCGTGGTCGGGCGGCGGGTGCTGACGCTGGCCGACTTCGGCCTGACGGCGTCGCGCCTGGACCCCGGACAGGAACTCGCCCTGGCCACGACGCTGACCACCGGCGAACGCCGCATCAGCGGCTATACGGTCGAGTTGTTCTACCCCTGATCCTGGTCCTGGCCCTGGCCAGGGCCCGCCTCCACAACCCATTCCACTGGTGAATCCCTTGTCATGTCTGCCCTGATCTGCGGCTCGCTCGCCTTCGACACCATCGCCACTTTCCCGGGCCGCTTCGCCGACCAGATCCTGCCCGATCAGGTGCACATCCTGAACGTCTCCTTCCTGGTGCCGACGATGCGCCGGGAGTTTGGTGGATGCGCCGGCAACATCGCCTACAACCTGCAGGCGCTCGGTGGCCAGGCGGTGGTACTGGCCCAGGTCGGCCACGACGGTGACGGCTACCTGCGTCGGATGGAGGCGCAGGGCATCGACGTGTCGGCCATCGGCCGGGCCGACGACACCTATACCGCGCAGGCCATCATCATCACCGACCAGGACAACAACCAGATCACCGCCTTCCATCCCGGCGCCATGCAGCGTGCGCATGAGTCCGCTGTGCCGGCGCGGGCCGACCTGCGGATCGGCATCATCGCGCCGGACGGCCGCGAGGCGATGTGGCAGCACGCCGATCAGATGAGGGCTGCCGGCATTCCGTTCATCTTCGACCCAGGCCAGCAACTGCCGATGTTCGACGGTGACGCCCACCGCGCCATGCTGCAGCAGGCGAGCTGGCTGGCCCTGAACGACTACGAGGGCCGCATGTTGTCCGAGCGCACCGGCTGGGGCCTGGCCGACATGTCGCGCCTGCCCAACCTGAAGGGCGTCGTCGTGACCCTGGCCGATCAGGGCTGTGAGCTCTGGATCGGTGGCGAGCGCAGCCACGTGCCCGGGGTGGCCGCCAGCGGCATCGCGGACCCCACCGGCTGCGGCGACGCCTTCCGCGGCGCCTTGCTGTACGGCCTGGAGCGCGGCTGGACCCTGCAACGCTGCGCCGAACTGGGCAACCGGCTGGGCGCGTTGAAGATCGCCCACCGCGGCGGGCAGAACCACCCGGTGCGCGAGGCCCTTAACGGCGCCTGACCGGCGCCGCCTGGCGTCTCAGTCCGCCAGCCTCAGGCATCCCGCTGCCATTGCACACCGTCTTCGGTGAGGATGGCGTCCAGGGGCATGTCATGTGGCTCCGCGGACAGCCAGGGGATCCAGCCGTGGCTGTAGCCGATGCCGACGCAGACCGGTCGCGGCTGCAGTGCAGCCAAGGTGCGGTCGTAGAAGCCGCCGCCATAGCCCAGGCGCGTGCCGCCGGGACCGAAGCCCACGCACGGCACCAGCAACAGGCTGGGCTCAAAGGCCTCCGTGTCCTTGGGCTTGGGGATGCCGTAGGCGTCCTCGGCCATCGGGCAGCCCGGAAACCAGACATGAAAGCGCAGCTGCCGGGTCTCGCGGTCGATCACCGGCAGGCCAATCCGCCGTAGGTCGTCGGTTTCGCTCCAGCGGTACAGCGCCGGCAGGGCATCGAACTCGCCTTTGATCGGCCAGTACGCGCCGATGGCCGCATCCTGCCGGCCGACCAGCCAGACCCGCAGCACCTCCTGCAGCTGCGCCGCACGCTGGTGGCGGTCATGCATCGCGAGGCGCTCGGCCTGCAGCTGCTTGCGCAAGGTGGCCTTGTCGCGGGTGGGCTCCAGGCTGAAAGGAATGCGGCTCATGGCGTCATTGTGCGCGTGGCAGTCGTCCGGACACTGGCCACCCTAAACTCCGCCGATAACCCACGGCCACGCCTTCGTGCTGCGTGGCCGGTGGTTGCAAGGCACCCCCGGCCCGGTCCGCCGCTATTGGGCGATGCCGGCCTACCATCGCGGCCACTGAGACAGCAGACCCTGACCATGCAACTGGTGATCGGCAACAAGAACTATTCGTCCTGGTCGATGCGGCCCTGGGTGTTGATGCGGCACTTCGGCATCCCGTTCGAGGAACAACGCCTGAGTTTTGCCCCGTGGGAGGCATTTCGGCAGCGCGTTCGGACGCTGTCGCCGGCTGGACGTGTGCCCTTGCTGATCGACGGCGAGCTGCGGGTCTGGGACACCTTGGCCATTGCGGAATATCTGGCCGAGTCGTTTGCAGATCGCGCACTGTGGCCTCGTGAGCTGCGGGCCCGAGCCCGTGCCCGCAGCCTGTGCGCCGAGATGCATGCCGGGTTCAGCGCGCTGCGCAGCCACTGCCCGATGAACATCGAGGCCTCCTTGCCCGAGGTGGGCCGCCGCATCTGGGACGAGCAGCCGGCCGTGCAGGCCGACATGCAGCGCATCGTGACCATGTGGGGCGAGGCGCTGGCCGACAGCGGCGGCCCATTCCTTTTCGGCGACTTCTGCGTCGCCGATGCCTTCTATGCGCCGGTCTGTGCGCGCATCCGCGGCTATGGCCTGCCGGTATCGCCGGAGATCGCCGACTACATCGGCCGGGTATGGGCAAACGACGCCGTCGCGGCCTGGGTCGCCGAGGCGCTGGCCGAACACGAATGGGTGCCGGAGGACGAGCCCTACCGGCCCGCGCCCGTTTGATCCGGATGCGGGCCCTCATGCGTCAGCTTGCCACCGGCTTCGGGTCCTGCAGCGGCTTGGCGTTGCGGTGCGGTGCGCTGGTGGCTGCCGCCGCGCTGGCACCCGCCTGGGCACAGAAGGTGGCTCCGGCCACACGCCCAGCCGCGACCGCGGTCGCGGTGGAGGCCGACCCTATCGTCGATGCTCGTGAGGCGATGCGTCGCAAGGACCGGGTGCGCCTGGCGGCCTTGCGCTCACAGGTCCGCACGCAAGGTCATGCATTGGCCCTCTGGGTGGACTACTGGGAGCTGCTGAACCGGCTGACGGAGGCATCGGTCGACGAGGTCGAGGCGTTCTATGGTCGTCATGCCGGCAGCTATGTCGAGGACCGGATGCGCAACGACTGGCTGCTGGAGCTGGGCCGGCGGCGCGACTGGCCCAATCTGGCACGAGACTATCCGCGCTTCCGGATGAACGACGACCGCGAGGTCAGCTGTTACGCCCTGCTGGTCCAGCACCAGTCCGGCCAGGATGTCCGGGAGGCGGCGCGCGCGCTGTGGTGGGCGCAACGCGATCAGGACGACGGCTGCCACCAACTCGCGCTGGCCCTGTGGGAGGCCCGCCGCCTGGCCCCGGAGGACATCTGGCGCAAGGCCCGGCTGGCCCTGGAGAGCAACCGTCCCGGTGTCGCGCGCGCGGCGGTCGCGCTGCTGGGCAGCGCCGCCGGCCGTGCCGCCGCCGATGCCCTGGACGAACCGTTGAAGTTCCTGCGCCGCCAGCGTGCCCACGACACCTCGGCACTGCATGAGGAGCTGGGGCTTCTGGCATTGCTGCGCGTGGCGGCCAACGACCCGGATGTCGCGGCCCGCTTGCTCGAAGAACGCTGGACCGAGGTGCTCGGCAAGCAACGCGCGGCATGGGCCTGGATCTATGTCGGGCGACAGTCGGCGTTCCGGCTTCAGGCCGACGCAGCCGACCAGGTCCAGCGCGCCTTCGACCTGCTGGGTCGTACGAGCGCGCCGTTTTCGGCCGACACGCTGGCCTGGGCCGCACGGGCCGCGCTGCGGTCGCCCCGTGAGCAGCAGCGCTGGCCGCTGCTGCTGAAGGTGCTGCCGCCCTTGCAGGCCCTGGAGCCGCGCGACCCGGCGTGGTCCTATTGGGCGGCACGGGCCCGGTTGGCCACGGCGGCCAAGGGTGATGCCGGTCAGGCCCAACGCGACGAGGCCCGGGCCGCCCTGGCAGCCATGGCGTCGCCCTTGCACTTTTATGGCCAGCATGCCGCAGAAGACCTCGGCCAGACGCAGGACCTGCCCGCGGCGCCGCCGCCGCCGACCGACGCCGAGCGCCAGACCGTCGCCGCCCTGCCCGGCCTTCAGCGGGCCCTGGCCCTGGTGCGCCTGAACCTGCGCGACGAAGCGCGGCGGGAATGGAACTTCACCCTGCGCGGCATGACGGACCGCGATCTGCTGGCAGCAGCGCGCCTGGCCTGCGATGCGTCGGACTGGCAGTTGTGCATCAACACCAGCGAACGCAGCCGTGAGCAACTGGACATGGGCACGCGCTATCCGCAGCCCTGGGGCGACGAAATTCGCCGTGCGGCACTGGCCGCCGGCCTGGAGCCGCCCTTGGTGTTCGGGCTGATCCGGCAGGAGACCCGGTTCATGTCCACGCTGCGTTCGTCCGCCGGTGCCAGCGGCCTGATGCAGCTGATGCCGGCAACCGCCCGCTGGATGGCCCGCAAGGTCGGGCTGGAGTTTCGACCCGAGCAGGTCAACGACCCCGAGATCAACCTGAAGCTGGGGACCCAGTACCTGAAGCTGGTCCTTGACGACCTGGGTGGGTCGCAGGCCCTGGCCACCGCGGCCTACAACGCCGGACCGGGCCGGCCGCGCCGCTGGCGCGACGGGCCCGTGCTGGAGGCGGCCGCCTGGGTGGAGAACATCCCCTTCAACGAGACACGTGACTATGTCAAGCGCGTGCTGGCCAATGCCGCGGTGTATGCCCGCCTGCAGGACGCTGCCCTGCCCCTGCGCCTGAAACCGCGGCTGGGCGCGGTCATTGGCCCGCGTGACACCGCGGCGCCGCCGCCCAATGCCGATCTGCCCTGAGGCCACCATGTCCCCATCCGCCATCCCGGCCAAGGGGCCTGCCCGGCGCCGCCGCATCGTGATCACCGGCGGTACCGGCTTTGTCGGCCGCGAGTTGCTGGCCCGGCTGGCCGGACAGGAGCCGGGCAGCGAACTGCTGGTGCCGACGCGCCGCCTGAGCGCGGCGCGGGCGCTGGCACCCCTGCCCAATGTCGTAGCGGTGGCGGCAGATGTACACGACCCGCAGGCCATGGCGCCCATCCTGGAAGGTGCAGACGCGTTGGTGCATCTGGTGGCGGTGCTGCATGGCGACGCCGCCCGCTTCGAGCGTGTGCACGTGGCCCTGACCCGGCAACTGGCCTCAGGCGCCCGTGCCGCTGGCGTCGCCCGGGTGGTGCATGTCAGCGCGCTGGGCGTGGCCGCCGATGCGCCCTCGATGTACCTGCGCAGCAAGCATGCGGGCGAACTGGCCTGGCGCGACAGCGGCCTGGCCGTCACCGTCTTGCGGCCGTCGGTGATCTTCGGTGCCGAGGACCGGTTCCTGAACCTCTTTGCCCAGTTGCAGCGTGTCTTTCCGGTGATGCCACTCGCAGGCGCGGACGCCCGCTTCCAGCCGGTTTGGGTCGGCGACGTGGCCGAGGCCATCGTGCGTGCGCTGCAGGCCATGCCGCCGCTGCCGCCGATCATCGAATGCGCCGGGCCGCAGGAGATGACCTTGCGGCAGATCGTGCAGCAGGCCGGGCTCGCCAGCGGCCACGCGCGGCCGGTGCTGGCCCTGCCCGCGGCGCTGGGCCGGGTCCAGGCGCTGCTGCTGGGGCTGTTGCCGGGCGAGCCGCTGATGAGCGCCGACAACCTGCGTTCAATGCAGGTACCCAATGTCGCCAGCGGCCTGCTGCCGGGCCTGGCGGACATCGGCATCCGGCCGGCCAGCCTGTCGTCATGGGGCCATGCGCCAGCGTCACCGTCGCGGCGGACATGAAGGCCTGGCTGGTCGGCGGCACGGTGCGCGACCAGCTGCTGGGCGTCCCGGCCTCGGACCGAGACTGGGTGGTGGTGGGCAGCTCGCCGCAGGCCATGGTGGACGCGGGCTTCAAGCCGGTGGGCCGGGACTTTCCGGTCTTCCTGCATCCACAGACCGGCGACGAATACGCGCTGGCGCGCACCGAGCGCAAATCGGCGCCCGGCTACCACGGCTTTGTCTTTCATGCTGACCCCGGTGTCACACTGGAGCAGGACCTGGCGCGGCGCGACCTGACCATCAACGCCATGGCGATGGATCCGGACAGCGGCGAATTGGTCGACCCCTTCGGCGGCCAGGCCGACCTGGCCGCCGGGCTGTTGCGCCATGTCGGGCAGGCTTTCGCCGAGGACCCGGTCCGGCTGCTGCGCCTGGCGCGCTTCGCGGCGCGTTGGCCGGACTTTGTCGTCGCACCGCAGACTTTGGCTCTGGCCCGGGCGATCGTCGACCGAGGCGAAGCCGACGCCTTGGTGCCCGAGCGTGTGTGGCAGGAGCTGTCGCGTGGCCTGATGGCAGCGCGGCCAAGTCGCATGCTGACGGTGCTGCGGTACTGCGGCGCGCTGCCCCGGCTGGCGCCGGAGCTGGCGGCGTTGTGGGCCCCTTCGGGGGCATCGGCCAATTCGGACACGCCGCCAGGGCCGGTCGATGCCGGCGCCCATCTCGAGCGTGCGCTGGACCTGGCCGCTGGTGCAGGCTCGGCGCTACCCGTGCGCTTTGCATGCCTGTGCCTGGGCCTGGACGTGCCCGCGACCCAGCAGTTGTGCGACCGCTGGCGCGCACCCCAGGACTGCCAGGAAATGGCCCTGCTGCTGGTGCGTGAGCGTGCCGCCGTGCATGCCACTGCCAGAGCGGATGCCCGGCGGGTCATGGACCTGTTGGAGCGCGGCGACGCCTGGCGTCGGCCACAGCGCTTTCTCGACCTGCTGCAGGCCGTGGCCTGCGATGCACGCGCAGCCGGGGCTGATCCGTCAACGGCTGACCGATTGCACGGGAATCTGAGGGCCGCCTTGAGCGCCGCGCTGGCCGCCGATGTCGCCGCCGCGTCGCGCGAGGCGCTGGCCGCCGGCCTGCGTGGGGTCGCGGTCGGCGATGCGGTCCGCGCGGCGCGACAGGACGCCGTGCGCCGAACCTGGCCAGAGCCGGCCACCGGAGCGGTCCCATGAAGCTGGCCGAAGGCATACGTCGGCTCGGCTTTCGCAAGTGGTACGAGCGCCGCCTGCTGGCCAGCCATGGGCACATGGTGCTGACCTTCCTGTCCGCCATCGGCTTCCTGGCTGGGGCCGAGGCCTTCATGACAATGCAATCGCTGGCCGACCGGCTGGTGGACGTGATCGCCGTGCTGGTCTGCGCGGCCGTGGGCTACTGGGCCGTCAGGCGCTACCTCTACCTGCTTCACCATGCCGAGTTCGTGGCCAACCAGGCCCATTGCCCGGCCTGCGCGACCTATGGGCGGCTGGAGGTCGCGGACAACGATGTCGCCAGCGGCGACGTGCGGGTCCGCTGCCGCAAATGCCAGCACATCTGGACCATCCACGAGTAGCCGGCGCCCCTGCGCTCGGCCATGCGCGCGCCGCTCAGATCAGCAGGCCGATGCCCATGGCGATCAAGCTCAGCACCAGGCTGCTGGCCAACGGCACGTACCAGTCCCGTCCACCCAGCCGGAAACTGAAGTCGCCCGGCAGGCGTCCGAGGCCGATGCGCTGCAGCCAATGGCGCAGGCCATTGAAGACCAGGAAGGCGATCAGGAAGACCAGCAGCCAGCGCATTGGGATAGATGTCCCTTCAAAGCCGGTGGGTCCGGTCGCCCGCGACAAAGCCCAGCGGGTCGAAATGGCAGCCGCGCGCGAACAGGATGGCCTTGAACAGCTCGCCCATCTCGTGCTCGGACACCAGCCGTGCCGCCATGGACCGGTCGGGCAGCGTCGCGGTCTCCATCAGCCCGGACAAACCGCAGTTCAGCAGCAGGTGCGACTGTGCGGTATAGCCCAGCACGTCCAGGCCTGCGTCTTGCCCGGCCAGCGCAATGGCGCTGAAGTCCACATGCGCGGTGATGTCCTTCAGGCCCACATCGGACAGCGGGTCGTCGTCCGACCGGTGCCCGCGGTGGCACATCAGCGTCCCGCCCTGTCGCTGCGGGTGGTAGTACTCGGTGGCCGGGAAGCCATAGTCGATGAACAACGCCACACCACAGGACAGCCGGTCGGCCAGCGAGGCGATGAAAGCCTGGCCCTGACGGCCGACCTCGGTGACCGTGCCCGGCACAAACGGCCCATCCACGGGCGGCCGCAGATCGGTCGGCCGGTCGGCGAAGGCAAACGCACCCGTGCCGGCGTTGACCACGCCCCGCTCATGCCACCGGCTGCCGTCCCAGTGCAGCAGGCTGACCGGCATGGCATCCAGCACTTCGTTGCCCAGCAGCACGCCGCGAATCGGCTGTTCAGGCCATGCATCCCACCAGCAGACCCGGTCGCCGAAGCGCGCCAGGCGGCGCTGCTGGCGCTCACGCAGCCCGCCGGAGACATCCAGGATGGCATAGCGGCCGACGGCGTCGCCCAGAGTGTCCAGCAGGACCTCTGCCAAGGCGCCTGAGCCGGCTCCGAACTCGACCAGCAGGTCGGATCCGCAGGCGTCCAGGGCCTGCCGCAGCTGGGCGGCCAGGGCCCGCCCGAACAGCGGCGTCATCTCAGGTGCAGTGACGAAATCGCTGCCGGACGACGGCATGCGGCCGAACAGCCGCTCGCCACGGGCGTAGTAGCCCAGCTGCGGCTCGTACAGCGCCATCTGCATGTAAGTGTCGAATGGCAGCCAGCCGCCCTGCGCCTCGATGGCCGATCCGATGCGCCGCGCCAGGTGCGCCGATACACTGTCGGACCCATCTGTCATCGGGCACGATTGTAGGAACCCGCGTGTGGCCAACGTGCCAGCGCCCACGGCCACACCTCAAGCCCTGCCCCCCAACCCGAGCCCGCGATGACCCCGCCCGAAGCCGAGGCCCTCCTGGCCGCACCCCAGACCACCGACACCCCAGCCGCGGCAACGGCACAGGACCGCGTGCGGGCGCAGCGCCGCCAGGACCACGAAAACCACAAGCTGGACAAGCGGCTGCACCGGCAGGTCGGGCAGGCCATCACCGACTTCAACATGATCGGTGCTGGCGACAAGGTCATGGTCTGCGTCTCCGGCGGCAAGGACAGCTATGCCCTGCTGGACATCCTGCTCGGCCTGCAGCGGCGCGCGCCTGTGTCCTTCGAGCTGGTGGCGGTCAACCTGGACCAGAAGCAGCCCGGTTTCCCTGCCGACGTCCTGCCGCGCTACCTGGCCGAGCGCGGCGTGCCGTTCCACATCGAGAACCAGGACACCTATTCCATCGTCAAGCGCCTGATTCCCGAGGGCCAGACCATGTGCAGCCTTTGCTCGCGGCTGCGCCGCGGCATCCTGTACCGCGTGGCCGGCGAGCTGGGCGCCACGCGCATCGCGCTCGGGCACCACCGCGACGACATCGTCACCACGATGCTGATGAACATGTTCTTTGGTGGGCGCCTCAAGGCCATGCCGCCCAAGCTCGTCAGCGACGACGGACGCCATGTGGTGATCCGGCCGCTGGCCTACGTGGCTGAGACCGACTTGGAGCGCTGGGCTGAGCTGCGGACCTTTCCGATCATCCCGTGCACGCTGTGCGGCAGCCAGTCCGACCTGCAACGGGCCCAGATCCGGCTGATGCTGCGCGACTGGGAGCGCCGCTGGCCCGGCCGCACCGACAACATGCTGCGCGCGCTGGCCCATGTCACGCCCAGCCACCTGATGGACCCGAAGCTGTATGCTTTCGCGGACCTGGTGCCCAGCGGCACGCCCGACGCTGGCGGCGACCGGGCCTTCGACGAGGACGACGCCGACTGCGGCGCACGCCGCACTGACCGGGCGGTGACGATTCGGGTGGTATCACCCGGGGAGTAAGTCATGGACGCCGTATTGCGACCCGACGCCGCCAAGCCGCCGCAGACCATCCGGCGCCGAACCATGGGGCTTTGGGTGGCCATCGGCCCGGTCCTGGCCTTGGCCGGCTGTGCCGGCATGCAGTCCTTGACCGCCGATGTGTCCACCTTCGGCGAATGGCCGGCGGGGCGTGCGCCGGGCAGCTTCGCCTTCGACCGGCTGCCGTCGCAGCTGGCCCGGGCCGACGAACAGCAGCCGCTGGAGGCCGCCGCCACGGCAGCCCTGATGAAGGCCGGTTTCGTGCCGGCCGCGGCCGGCCGCGATCCCGACGTGCTGGTGCAGGTCGGCGTGCGGGTCACGCGGCAGCAGCGCTCGCCCTGGGACGACCCGCTGTGGTGGCACGGCGGATTCGGCGCCTGGCGGCAAGGCCCCTGGCGCGGCCCGGCCTGGAGCTTCAGCCTGCGTGCGGACATGCCGCGCTACGACCGCGAGATCGGCTTGCTGTTGCGCGACCGGGCCAGCAGCAAGCCGCTGTTCGAGGCCAGGGCCAGCCACTGGGGCGTCGGCGCGGAGACCGACCGCATGCTGCCGGCGCTGTTCCTGGCCGCACTGGTGGACTTTCCGCGCACTGGCCTGAACCCGCGTCCGGTGACCGTGACGATCCAGCCCTGACCGTCGGCCGTCAGCGCGCGGCCGGTGAGCGAATTCAGCTGTCGGAAGGCGCCAACCCGCCGATGGCCCGCAGGTCGTCCTCGTAGCCACGCAGCTTCTCGGCCAGGCGCTGCCGCTGGGCGGCTGTCGTCGAGTTGTGGATCCGGGCGACCATGGCGCAGTTGTAGTCCACCAGCCTTTGCTGATACTCGCGCGCCGCCGGTCGGCTGGACTGGGCCTGTGAGTCGGCCAATTGCCGCAGCGCCGCCGCCATGCGCGGCTTGTCGGCCCGCGCCGCCAATTGGGCACGCAGCGTCCGCAGGATGTCCTGCTGGCGCGCGTCGCGCTCGGCCAGCCAGATCGTCGCGTCGAACGGGGATGTGGCCATGGCGGCAGCGAGATCCTTGCGCTGGGCTTCGTCGAGCCGCCCGTACCAGTCTTCCATGCGCTTCAGCGTGCGCTCGAACGATGCTTCGCGCCGCTTGCGTGGGTCGCCCTGCGCATATTCGTCCCGGAATTCGGCGTTGCCCTTTCGGTAGCGCTCCGCCATGTGTTCGAGATTGGCCGGTGTCAGCGTCAAGGCGATGTCCGCCAAGGCCGGCAAGGCACGATCAAAGGCCACATCCAGGCGCTGGTTGATCTCGGCGCTGCGCTGGCAGACCTGGGCCGCGGTGACAGCCCCCAGGGCCTGGGCCCGGACCGACGCCAGGAAGGCCACATAGTCCGGAATCTGGCTGCTGCGGTGCCAGGCGAACCAGTCGCTCAGTGCGGCGCGCGCCCGCGGTGCCTGCTCGGCGCTGAAGTCCACATAGCGGTCGGCCCACCAGTACGTGATTTCCGGTGCTGTGGAATACGCCAGCCTGAGCGCACTGCACGATGCCAGCAACGGCAGCAGGGCCAGGATAATCCAGCGCTTCGCTCGAACAGAAAAAGGCGTCAGCAGTCCCATGTCGCTCTCCATCGTCATCATGGCTGCCGGCAAGGGCACGCGCATGAAATCGCGCATTCCCAAGGTCCTGCACCGGCTGGCCGGGCGCCCTCTATTGCAGCATGTCCTGGATACCGCTGTTGGCCTGGGGCCGCAGCGCTTGCTGGTGATCACCGGCCACCAGGCCGATGTCGTCGAGCCGACGCTGGCCGCCCACGCCGCCACGGCCGTGCGCCAGGAGCCACAGCGCGGCACCGGCCATGCGGTGCAGCAGGTGGTGCCGCACCTGCCCGATGACGGCACCACCCTGATCCTCAGCGGCGACGTGCCGCTGCTGCGCGCTGCCACGGCGCAGGCGCTGGTGCAGGCCTGCGAGGGCCGTGCGCTGGCGCTGTTGACCATCGTGCTGGAGGACCCGACGGGCTATGGCCGGATCCTGCGCGACGGCGACGCGGTGCGCGGCATCGTGGAGCACAAGGATGCCACCGCCGCCCAGCGCGGCATCCGCGAGATCTACACCGGCATGATGGCCGCACCGACGGCAGCACTCAAGCGCTGGGTCATGGCGCTGAAGGACGACAACGCCCAGCGCGAGTTTTACCTGACCGACATCGTCGCCATGGCCGTGGCCGAGGGTGTGCCGGTGACCGCCGCCCAGCCGGCCAGCGACACCGAGGTCTTGGGCGTCAACAGCCCCGTGCAACTGGCCGACCTGGAGCGGCGGCTTCAGCGGCAGCAGGCGGACGCCTTGATGGAAGCCGGCGTACGCCTGGCCGACCCGGCGCGCTTTGACCTGCGCGGGCGGCTGAGCGCAGGGCAGGACGTGGAAATCGATGTCGGCTGCGTGTTCGAGGGCGAGGTCTCGATCGGTGACGGCGCGCGCATCGGCGCACATTGCGTGGTCCGCGACAGCCGCATCGCCGCCGGTGCCGTCCTGCACCCCTTCACCCACCTGGAAGGCGCCGATGTCGGCGAGGGCGCCCTGATCGGCCCGTTCGCGCGGCTGCGGCCGGGCGCGCAGCTTGCCGCCGACGTCCACATCGGCAACTTCGTCGAGGTCAAGAACTCGACTCTGGCCCGCGGCGCCAAGGCCAACCACCTGGCCTACCTGGGAGACGCCACGGTGGGCGAGCGCGTCAACTACGGCGCGGGCAGCATCACCGCCAACTACGACGGCGCGAACAAGCACCGCACAGTGATCGGCGACGACGTGCATGTCGGCTCGAACTGCGTGCTGGTGGCGCCGGTCACCTTGGGGCCGGGTGCCACCATCGGCGGCGGCAGCACCATTGTCCAGGATGCGCCGGCCGGACAGCTGACGGTGGCGCGCGGGCGCCAGACCAGCATTGCGGGCTGGACGCGGCCGGTCAAGACCCGCAAGTAGGCGCCTGTGGCGCAGCCGGTCGCGCTGGACGCGGGGCCGGTCAGCCGGTGCGGACGCCCGCCGGCAGCTCGTTGATCAGGACGAAGGACCCAATGACGGTCCCGTCTGCGGTCTTGTGGGGAATCAAGGTGACCTCGATGACCCGTGCCTCGCCCTCGGGCCGGACCACATCGCGCCGATAGGACACCGACTCACCGGTGGCCATGGCCTGCTCCACATGCGGCAGGATTCGTCGGGTCGCCTCCTCGCCAATCACCTGCGGCAGCGTGCGGCCGACGATGCTGTGCGTGTCCAGGCGGAAGGTGGCGGCATAGCGGCGGTTGGCCCAGGTGCATACATGCTCGGCCGCGCGCATGTAGTAGGCGATCATCACCGGCAGGTTGTCGGCCAGTTGCCGGAAGCGCTCGCTATCAGCCGCCGCCGCCAGCTGGGCCACGCGGGCCTCGGTCACGTCATGAAGTGTGCAGACGAAACGGTCGGCCTCGTCCCACCACCGGGCCTGCAGGTCGGCCCAGCCCTTGGTGCCGTCGGCGCGCAACATCCGGATCTCCAGACGGAAATCCTCGCTGCGGCCGAGCGCCGCGAACAACTCGCGCCGTCGGTCCGGCGGCAGGCAGGCGAACCAGCCGGTGCCCAACGCCGCGTCCGGTGCCAGGCCCGTCCACAGGCCGAAAGCGGCATTGGCCGCGCAGGCCTGGGCATCCTGGGTCAGCTCCAGCATGGGAACCGGCAGCAGGTCCCAGCTGGGACCGGTCAAGGATGCAGGGTCGTGATCAGCATGCATGGCGGATGAGGCAGTCGCCTGCCCAAGGCCGACAGCTGAATCATAGGGCCCGAGCCACCGAGGCTGCCAGGGACAGGTCGGCCCAGGACTTCGCCTTTTCGGTCGGACTGCGCAACAGGTAGGCCGGGTGATAGGTCGCCACCACCGGCACGCCGTTGAAACGGTGCACACGGCCCCGCTGGCGTCCGACCGGGTCGGTACTGCCCGTCAGGGTCTCGATGGCGAAGCGCCCCATCGCGACCACGACCTTGGGTTGGACAAGAACCAGCTGCCGCCGCAGGTATGGCAGGCAGCGTGCCAGTTCGTCGGGCAGGGGATTGCGGTTGCCGGGTGGGCGGCATTTCAGGGTGTTGGCGATGTACACCTGACGCTCGGCCGGTCCCTCGGTCCGGGTCAGCCCGAGCGCGGCCAGCATGCGGTCCAGCAATTGGCCGGAGGCGCCGACGAACGGCTCGCCCAACCGATCCTCTTGCTCGCCGGGAGCCTCGCCGATGATCATCCAATGCGCCTTGCGGTTGCCGACACCGAAGACGGTCTGGGATCGGCCCTCGCACAGCCGGCAGGCGCGGCACTGCTGCACCTGCGCCGCCAGCTCGTCCCAGCCCATGTTCGAAGGGTCCGGGCCGGGGCCGGCGTCAGGTCCCTCGCCACCTGGCGCCGGCTGGCCCGCCGCAGCCACTGCAGCTGGTCGGTTCGACGAGGCGGGGCGGGGCGGGGCGGGGCCTGCTATCGGGCCTGATGCCGGCGCCGGCGGCTCGACAGCCGGGGCCTGAGCGACGCCCACGGCCTGCGGTGCGGGCATCCAGCGCAGCAGGCCCATGGCATGGAGCTTGGCCAGATCGGCCGGGTCCCGGCTCATGGGGTGGCCTCGGCCGATGGCAGATTCAGGCGCATGACCACGGCGTCTTCTCGGCCGCCGACAGCCGCGTAGTAGCGCGGCCGCACCGCCAGCGGCTCGAAGCCGCAGGCGCGGTACAGGCCCAGCGCCGCCTGATTGCCTGCTCGCACCTCCAGCCAGACGCTGGTGTGTCCGCCCTCAGCCGCCCAGCGGACGACCCGATCCAGCAGGGCACGGCCATGTCCCTGGCGTTGGCACGCCGGCGTGACCGTGATGTTGAGCAGGTGCAACTCATCGACCACCGGCATGGCCACGATATAGCCGACCAGCCCGTCGCGGGAGCTGTCCCGTCGCTCGGCACGGTGGCCGACGCTCAAGGAGTCGGCGAAGTGGCCGCGCGTCCAGGGATGCGGATGAGCCAGCTGCTCGACGCGCACCAACTCGTCCAGGTCCTGCATCTCCAGAGGCCGCTGCTGGGCGGCCGCCTGGGCAGACACGGACGGCAGCGGCAGCAAGGGCGGTGCCGACATCGCTTCAGCGGCCCGCCGCCAGGGCTGCGCGCTCGGCCGTGGTCAAGGCGACCTTGTCACGCAGGTACAGCGGCAAGGCCTGTGCGGCATCCAGCCGGTCCTGGCCGCCATGCCAGGCGGCCAGGGCCAGACGCCCCAACGCGCCAGCTCGGTCCCGCTCGGCGACCAAGCCGGCCGCATCCACCAGACCGAGCCGATCGCCAAAGGCCGCCAGCGCAGTCCCGGCAACCGCCTCGGGCGGATCGCGCTGCCAATGCGCGGCCAGTGCCGGCACGCCATACAGCGCTGGCGCCACCTGGCATTGCCACAGCCCGCCAGCCCGAAGCCAGCAGCCCGCATAAACCTCGTCCATTCGGGCATCCATGGCCACCCATAGCGGCGCCCCCGGCGCCCAGCCCCATGGAGGCGCCGCCGCAGCGTCCTCGGCCACGATCAGCAGGCTGTCCAGCGCCAGCACCGGAATGCCCAGACCCAAGGCCAGGCCCTGCGCCGCGGCGCAGGCTGTTCGCAGGCCTGTAAAGGCGCCAGGCCCACGCCCGAAGGCCACGGCATCAAGCCGCTGCAACCCAAGCCCTGCCTCGTCAAGCAGCTCCTTTGCCAGCGGCAACAACCGCAGAGAGGCCAAGGCGCCACCGCGCTCCTGACGGGCCTGCACCCGACCGGCTATGCACAGCGCCACCGCCAACGTCTCTGTAGCGGTGTCGAAGGCCAGCAATGTGGGCTCGGTCATGGCGGCGGTCAGTTTAGGGCGGCGCTGAGCCAGCCCCCACAGCGACACCCACGCTTCAATGCCTTGGTCGGTACGAGCATCGGTACGCGACGGCGATGGCAACATCGGTCGATGCCCCAACGTCTTTTCCCCGTGACCACGGCCCTGGCGGCCCTGCTGATCGGCGTTGCGCAGGCTCAGCCCGCCGGGCCGGTCGGTGTCCGCAACGGCCTGCCGCCAGCTGTCGCCGAAGCCCTGACCCGGGCGCAGTTGCCGCTGGAGGCCCTGTCGGTGGTGGTACGGGATGTCGAGGCGCCGCGGCCCCAGTTGTCCTGGCAGGCCGACCGCCCGGTCAACCCGGCGTCGCTGTTCAAGCTGGTCACCACGTTGGTGGCGCTGGACCAGCTGACCCCGGCCTTTACCTGGAGCACCGGCGTCTGGCTGGATGGCAGCGTCCGCGACGGCGTGCTGGATGGGTCGTTGGTCATCCGCGGCAGCGGCGACCCGACGCTGGTGCCGGAGCGGGTCTGGATGCTGCTGCGCCGCGTGCAGCAACTGGGCGTGCGGGAGATCCGCGGCGACATCGTGCTCGACCGCAGTGCATTCGCGACCGAGCCGGGCAGCCCTGGCGACTTCGACGGCGAGCCCCTGCGGCCGTACAACGCACGCCCGGACGCCCTGCTGCTGGCCCACAAGGCGGTGGTCTATACCTTCACGCCCGACCGCGCCCGGGGCGTCGCCGCGGTGGCCGTGGAACCCTCCCTGTTGGGACATCAGGTCGACCCGGTGGTGGCATTGGCGCCCGGCCCGTGCAACGACTGGCGCGCCCAGCTGAAACCAAGCCCGGGCGACCCGACGCGCATGGCCTTTGCCGGCACCTATCCGACCTCCTGCGGCGAGCGCAGCTGGCCCCTGGCCTACCCCGAGCCTGCGACCTACAACGCGCGGCTGCTGCGCTCGTTGTGGCAGGGCCTGGGCGGGACGCTGCTCGGTTCGGTCGTGGACGGTCCGGCACCGTCCACCACACCGACGTTTGAGTGGCGGTCACCGCCGCTCACCGAGGCCGTGCGCGACATCAACAAGCACAGCAACAACGTGAGGGCCCAGCAGCTGTTCCTGACCCTGGCCGCGCGTCCAGGCGGCACCGCCACCAGCGCCGGTGCGCGCGAGGTGATGCGTCGCTGGCTGGCCGAGCGCCTGCCGACGCATGAGGCGGTGATCGTCAACGGCTCAGGCCTCAACCGCGACCAGCGGGTCAGCGCGGCCATGCTGGCAGACCTGCTGCGCTGGGCCTGGGCCAGCCCGGTGATGCCGGAACTGGCCGCGTCCCTGCCGATCAGCGGCCTGGACGGCACCTTGCGCCGCGCCCGGGCCGGCAATGGCCTGGCCCACCTCAAGACTGGGACGCTGCGCGACGTGGCCGCCATCGGCGGCTATGTGGTCACGCCGTCCGGTCAATGGCGCATCGTGGTGGCCGTGATCCAGCATCCGCTGGCCAACAGCGCGCGATCAGCGCTGGAGGCGGTCGTCGAGTGGGCGTCCGAGGTCGCCACACCGGTCGACACCACGCCGCGGCTCAACCCCGCTGCCGCCGCAGCGGCGGCGCCGGCACGACGCGCGTCCGGCCGACGCTGACCCGCGAGCGGTTCGGTCCGCGCTGCCCGGCGAAGTCTGAAGGCGCGCGAGGTCAGAAGGGGTTGGTGCGGGCGCGTGCGTCGGCCAGCGCGCCGATGCGACCATCCCAGGTGGTGGCGGGGCGACGGTCGTCGGCCCACAGATAGTTGACACCGGTAGCGCCGGCCACCAGCGTGGCGGTGGTGCAGTCCGGAACCGCGGTCGTGCAGGCCGCGTCGACGGCATTGTTCAGGCCGAAGCCAGCCGGCGCAATGGTCATGGCCTGCGAAGTCTCGTCACCCAGGACGAGGCCAACAAATCGCCCGTCGTTCAGGATGTTCAGGCGCAGGCTGGCGTTGTAGTTGTAGACCAGCCGCTTGATCAAGGCCATCCGGTCGGTGTCGGTATGGGCCGCCTTCTGCGCGCGGGCATACGGCGACTCGCCGACGTCCGGAATGGTCACCACGATCACCCGGGCACCGGCCGCGACCAGCCGGTTGACCTGCCCTGCCGTGCGCTTGCCCCGCTCGTTGAGGTCACCGGTGATGTCGGCCTCGCTGCGCGCCGGGTACTGGGCGTACAGGTTCAGCACATCGTGGATGCCCACCAGCACGAAGGCCAGGTCCGCACCGTTGATGCCACCATTGGCGATCTGCGCGTCGACCTGCGCCTCGATGTCGGTGGACTGCGCCAGCAGCGTGGCACGTGACACCGCTTTGAACTCGGTGGCCGTGCCCGGGCACTCGGCCATCACGTAGTTGCGAGTAGCCGCCAAGTACTGGAAACCGACCGGAGCGCCGCCACAGTCCACGGCGTTGTTGGCATCCAGGCCGTTGATGGCATAGCGCCTTCCCTGCGTCGTCAGCAGGCTCAGTTCGTCGCCGAAAGCCAGCAGCCGTGCTGGCACGAACGGTTCCACCGATCCGGAACCGCCGCCACAGGCGGCAACAAGGACTGCCGCCACGGCCAGCAGCAGGGCACCGGCAGTGCGGCGCGGGTAACTCTTCAAGGCCTTCAGCATCATTTGTGTGCCCCGCCAGCGGGGCTTGTCGTCAGGTCGCGGCAGCGCGCCGCAGGCGGTCCCGCACACCGTCCCAGTCCGAGCCGTCCGGAGGCTCCTCGACCCAGATCAGCCGGGCGCCGCGAGCGTCGAAATCGCGCAACGCGGCAAACAGTTCATGTGCCGCAGCGGCCGGATCGCCGGGCATGGCCCTCGCGAGCGGTCCGGCGCCGGCCAGCGGCACGGTGCGGGAATATACCGCCAGACCCGGCACCGCCGCGGCCGCCACCTGCAGCGACTGGCGAAGCAATTCGGCCGGCATCAGTCGAACCGGCGCGTCCGGCGCATAGTGCGATGCCAGGTCTCCAGAGACCCGAGGCCTGTCTTGCGACGGCGCTGCCAGGGCCTGGCCTGCTGCCTCGGCAAGGCGCTGCGATGACACCGACCCCGGCCGCAGCAGGACCGGGGCGCTGCCTCGGCAATCGACGATGGCCGACTCGATGCCCACCGGGCAGGCACCACCGTCCAGGATGAGCAGGTCCGGGCCGAACTCGCTGGCCACGTGCGCGGCCGTGGTCGGGCTGACCCGGCCGAAACGGTTGGCGCTCGGTGCCGCCACACCCGCCACACCGGCGGCGGCGGCACGCTCCAGCAGCGCCCGCGCCACCGGGTGGGCCGGGCAGCGCAGCGCAATCGTCGACGCGCCACCAGCGGCGGCATCGGCCATGCCAGGTCGACGATCCAGCACCAGGCTGACCGGGCCGGGCCAGAACGCGGTGGCCAGGGCCTCGGCCACCGGCGTGATCCGGGCTGCAAAACCGCGCGCAGCATCGAGACTGGGCACATGCACGATCAGCGGATGGTCGGCCGGTCGTCTCTTCTCGGCAAAGATCCGGCCCACCGCCGCATCGTCGTCGGCACGCGCGCCCAGCCCGTAGACCGTCTCGGTCGGAAAGGCCACCACCCGGCCCGCCACGAGCGCACGCACGGCCTCGTCCAGGGCCGTGGGGTCTTGCATGGACCGCACTGTCATGCGAGGCTGAGATCAGATGGGCGCAAGGCCAAGCAGTCGACAGGCCTGCCCGGCCAGCACCCGGGCGGCCGCCGCGTTTGGCGCCGTCAAGGTCAGATGGCCCATCTTGCGGCCCGCTCGGGGCGAAAGCTTGCCGTACAGGTGCAGGTGTGCGCCCGGCAGCGCCAGGACCTCGGCCCAGGGCGGCTGGCGCAGCCTGGGTGTTCCGAGGCCGGGCCAGAGGTCACCCAGCAGGTTGAGCATCACCGATGCCGAATGGGCCCACGGCGTCACCAGCGGCAGGCCCGCCAGCGCCCGAACCTGCAGCTCGAACTGGCTGCAGTCGCAGCCGTCGATGCTGTAGTGGCCGCTGTTGTGCGGGCGCGGTGCCATCTCGTTGGCCAGCAGCCGACCGTCGGTGGTGACGAAAAACTCCACGCACAGCACGCCGACGTAGCGCAAGGACAAAGCCAGTGCCCGGGCCTGGTCGACGGCCGCCTGGGCCAGCTCCGGCGACACATCCGGTGCCGGTGCTTCTGTCACCGCCAGGATGCCGTCGCGATGCAGGTTCTGCTGGACCGGGAGGTGCACCACCGTGCCATCCGATCCGCAAGCCACGATGACGCTGAGCTCCAGTTGCAGCGACAGGCGCTGTTCGAGCACGCAGACCACCCCGCCAAGCTCTGCAAAGGCCGCGGCCAGGTCGCCCCTATCGGCGACCGAGCGTTGCCCCTTGCCGTCGTAGCCCAGCCGCGCGGTCTTCAGGATGCCGGGCAGCAGCGCGTCGTCCGCGGCCGCGACATCCGCCTCGGTGGCAATGACCGCATGCGGCGCGCAGAGCACGCCAGCACGCGCAAAGGTGGCCTTTTCCTTGGCGCGGTCCTGGCAGATGGCCACCGCCGGGCCGTCCGGCGCGACCTGGCGCTGTCCGCCCAGCGTGTACAGCGCCTCAGCGGGCACGTTCTCGAACTCGGTGGTGATCGCGTCACAGCGCTGCATCAGCTGGGCCAGCGCCTGC
>JBJXHB010000094.1:0-5715 GCA_046160725.1 Aquabacterium sp. | reverse complement strand
TCCATCCCGAGCGCGACGTGCCGCCGGACTCAACCCGGGTGCATGGCATCACCCTGGACAAGCTGCGCGATGCGCCGCGCTTCGCCGCGATCGTCGATGACATGCTGGCCTTCTTCGGCGAGGACCGGCTGGTGGCACACAACGCGCCGTTCGATTTCGGCTTCCTCAACGCCGAACTCGCCCGCTGCCAACGGCCAAAGCTCGCCCGCGAACGCATGGTCGACACGCTGGTGCTGGCCAAGACGCGGTTTCCCGGCATGCCGAACAGCCTGGATGCCTTGTGCCGCCGCTTCGGCATCGATTTGTCGGAGCGGACCACCCACAACGCGCTGCTGGATTGCCGGCTGCTGGCCGAGGTTTATGTCGAGCTGACCGGCGGGCGGCAGCGCGCGCTGTTGCCCAGCGGCGAGGCTGAAGAACAATCGCAGATGCCGACGGTGCAGTACGACGCGGTCGGCCCAAGGTCGCCGCGGCCGGTGGTGCCGAGCGAGGCGGAGCGCGCGGCGCATGCCGGCTTCGTGGAGACGAAGATCAAGGAAGCGATCTGGCGCGCCGAGTAGGCGCCCTAAGGTCGAGGGTCCAGGGGTCTCGGACCCCTGGCGGGTCCAGGGCAGAGCCCTGGCCTTGACTTCCCTAGCTGACCGGCACCCCAGCGCGCAAAGCGATCGCCCGGACATCGTCACCGACATGGCTGGCGAAGGGCTCGAAATTCGTCTCGAAGCGCGCCACCAGGCCGCGTGCCGCCGCGTCATAGGCCGCCTTGTCGGCCCAGGCCTGGCGCGGGTCCAGAACCTCGGCGGGGATGCCCGGCACGGCATCGGGGATCATCAGGCCGAAGAACGGGTCGCGGCGGAAGGTGGCGGTGGCCAGCGAGCCGTCCAGGGCGGCGCGCAACAGGGCGCGGGTATGGCGGATCGGCATGCGGCTGCCCACGCCATAGGCGCCGCCGCTCCAGCCGGTGTTCACCAGCCAGCATTCGGCGCCGTGTTGCGCGATCAGGTCCGCCAGCATGCGACCATAGGTCTCGGGCCGGCGCGGCAGGAAGGGCGAGCCGAAGCAGGCGCTGAAGGTGGCTTGCGGCGTGGTGACGCCCTTCTCGGTGCCGGCGACCACCGCGGTATAGCCCGACAGGAAGTGGTACATCGCCTGGGCCGGGCTCAGGCGCGCGATCGGCGGCAACACGCCGAAGGCATCGGCGGCCAGCATCACCACATTCTTGGGAATGCCGCCGCGCCCGGACGGCAGGCAATTGGGGATGAAGTCGACGGGATAGCAGCTGCGGGTGTTCTCGGTCAGGCTTTCGTCCGCCAGGTCGAGGCGACCGTGCTGGTCGGCGACGACGTTTTCCAGCACCGCGCCGAAGCGGTGGCTGGCGGCCCAGATTTCGGGCTCGGCCTCCTGGCTCAGGTTGATCACCTTGGCGTAGCAGCCGCCCTCGAAGTTGAACACGCCTTCGGGTGACCAGCCATGTTCGTCATCGCCGATCAGCGGGCGGGCGGGGTCGGAGCTGAGCGTGGTCTTGCCGGTGCCGGACAGGCCGAAGAACAGCGCGACATCGCCCGCCGGGCCGACATTGGCGCTGCAATGCATCGGCATGACGCCGCGCGGCGGCAGCAGCCAGTTCATCACGGTGAAGATCGATTTCTTGATCTCGCCGGCATATTCGGTGCCGCAGATGACGATCAGCTTCTGTTCGAAGGACAGCGCGACGGCCGTGGTGCTGCGCACACCGTCGATCGCCGGGTCGGCCTCGAATTGCGGGGCGTGCAGGATCACGTAGTCGGGCGTGAAGGAATCCAATTCCGCTTCCGGAGGGCGGATGAACATGTTGCGCGCGAACAGGGCGGACCAGGCCTGGGTGGTGACCACGCGCACGCGGATGCGGTGGGCCGGGTCGGCGCCGGCGTACAGATCCTGGACGAAAAGGTCCTGGCCCTGGAGATAGGCCTGGACCCGGGCGCGCAGGATGGCGAATTTCTCCGGCGCGAGCTTCTTGTTGACGCTGCCCCACCAGATTTCGGCGGTGGTCGAGGGCTCATCGACGACGAACTTGTCCTGGGCCGAGCGGCCGGTGTGCTGCCCGGTGCGCACCAGCAGCGCGCCGTCGGCTGACATCGTGCCCTCGTCGCGCCGGATCGCGGCGGCCATCAGGGCGGGCGCGGTCTGGTTGGCATGAACGTCGCGCCCGGCGACAACGCCGGATCCTGACAAGGCAGCGGCTTTGATGGCCTGTGCGGCCGAGGCGGTGGTCAAGGATATTGCTCCCGAGGACGTCATCCCACACATGCCGCAACGCGCAGCACCTGTTCTCATGATTGATACAGGCCGTATTGCAGCCGGTCCATAGGTGCCGACTATGTCAGTTGCGTGGCAGCCTCACCTGCCGCAACAGGGTGATCAACTCCTTGCGAACCCCCGCCGCATCGGCCACCGGCGCGGACCACGCGATGCGCCGGCTTGCCTCCGCACAGGCGAGGTCACAACCGTCGACATCCACCGCCACCATGCGCCACGGCCCCTCGGCACCGGCCAGTGGGGCACCGGCCAGCTCGGCCATCGCATCCGCGTGGTCTGCATTGCAATGCGCGATGATCTCCGCCTCGGCCGCGGCAATGGCGGCAACCGAAGCGGGATCGGGCGCCAGCTCTGCTGCGCGCTGCCGGGTGGCGCGGGCGAAGCCGCCGACGAACAGTCCGGCGAGCGGGCGCACCCGCCACAGCGCGAAATCGCCGAACCCGGCATACAGCGCGGCATAGGGATGCACGGCCAGCCAGCGCGCCTTCAGCGCGGGATCGGGCGCCAGCTCGGCCAGCCCGGTCAGGGTGATGCGAGGAGCAGTCTGCGGGTTTGCCGACTCAGCCACGCCAGCCACCATCACGGCGCAGCGCGGCTCGGCCATCAGGTGGCGGGTGTGTTCGGACAGCGACGACAGCCACAACAGCACCGACAGGTCCGGCGCCGCGGCCGGCGTCACCAGCGCGGTGAAGGGCTGGCCGCCGGTTTGCGTGGCCAATGTCGCCACCCGCGCCGCCCGCAGCAGGGTCCGCGCCTGCCATAGATCAGCGGCACGATTCGCCGCTTGGGGCGGCTCCGATGGCTCTGCCATAATTTGTTCACCCTCCATCCTAGTTGAGCCACAATCGCGTGCCACATTTCATCCCGCCAGACCAAACCTGGCACCCTGAAAGGGACCACAGATGAAGCAGACCATCGCACTGGTCGACGACGACCGGAACATCCTGACCAGCGTATCGATGACGCTGGAACAGGAAGGCTACCAGGTTCGCACCTATACCGACGGCGAATCGGCGCTCCAGGGCATCACCGCACGCCCCGTCGACTTGGCCGTGCTCGACGTGAAGATGCCGCGCATGGACGGCATGGAGCTGCTGCAGCGCCTGCGCCAGCGCACCTCGCTGCCGGTCATCTTCCTGACCAGCAAGGACGAAGAGGTGGACGAGGTGATGGGCCTGCGCCTGGGCGCGGACGACTACATCACCAAGCCGTTCAGCCAGCGCCTGTTGCTCGAACGCATCCGCGCCCTGTTGCGCCGCAACGAGACCAGCCGGGCCGAGGGCTCCGGCGCCACCCCGTCCGGGGTGATGACCCGCGGCGAGCTGGTGCTGGACGAGACCAAGCACCAGTGCCTGTGGAAGACAAAGGACATCCAGCTCACCGTCACCGAGTTCCTGCTGGTCAAGGCACTGGCCACACGGCCCGGGATGGTGAAGTCGCGCGATCAACTTATCGATGCAGCCTATGGCGAGAACATCTATGTGGACGACCGGACCATCGACAGCCACATCAAGCGGGTTCGCAAGAAGTTCCGCAACCTGGACGAGGAGTTCAACGCCATCGAAACCCTCTACGGCATCGGCTACCGCTACAAGGAAGCCTGACGCATGGGCCTGGCTGGGCACGTGGCGGGGCCGGCGGTTGGCTGACGGCAGCCTTCCGCCCGCTGCGCTGCGGCCGGCGCCGGCGCGCGCCGGATCCGCCGCGGCGCGGATGCTCCGGTCGCGCTGGGTGTCGCCGCTGATGCGCCGCATCCTGCTGGTCAACGCCATGCCGCTGGTGCTGCTGCTGGCCGCACTGCTCTATCTCGACCAGTACCAAAACGGCCTGCTGGAAACCGAGGTCGGTGCCCTGCGCCAACAGGCCAAGATCTATGCCGGCGCGCTGGCCGAGGCCGCGGTGCGCGAGGAAGGCAGCGAGCCGCCGCGCCTGATCACCGACCAGGCCCGTCCGTTGCTGCGTCGCCTGACCGAACCCAGCCCGAACGCCCAGGCCAAGCTTTACGCCCCGGACGGCCAGGTGGTGGTGGATACCCGCATCCGCCAGGGCGCCGGCGGCACCGTGTTCACCGAACAACTCTCCCCCGCCGTGGAGCGCGGCGCCCTGGTCGGCGGCATCGAGGCGATCTACGACCGGCTGCTGGACTGGCTGCCCGCCCGCACCCGGCGCACCCGGCTCGACATCTCCGCGACCGCCGTCGGCCCCGACTGGCAGCCGGATGTGAAGGAGGAAATCCGCCTCTCCGGCACCGCCAACAGCCGCGAAACCCCGCCCTATATCCGCCGCACCTCGGATAACCGCCTGCTGGTCTCGGTCGCCGAGCCGGTGGTGCGCAACCGGACCACGGTGGGCATCGTGCTGCTGACCCGCGAGGCGCGCGAGGTCGATGACAGCCTGCTCGCCGTGCGGCTGTCGATCCTCGGCCTGTTCTCGCTCGCGCTCGCCCTCACCGTCGCCCTGTCCTGGTATCTCTCGCTCACCATCGCGCGGCCGATCCTGCGCCTGGCCGGGGCCGCCGAGCAGATGCGCGAGGGCCGCGGCCGGGCCGGTGCCGTCCCCACCAGACTGCTCGCCCGCCGCGACGAAATCGGCGAACTGGCCCATGCCTTCAGCGAATCGGCCCAGGCCCTGTGGACCCGCATGGACGCCACCGAGCGTTTCGCCGCCGATGTGGCGCACGAGATCAAGAACCCGCTCTCCTCGATCCGAAGCGCCATCGAGACCCTGCGCCGCATCGAGGAGCCGGAGAAACAGCGCCGCCTGCTGGCCATCATCGCCGACGACGTCGCCCGCCTGGACCGCCTGATCAGCGACATCTCCGACGCCTCGCGCATCGACGCCGAACTTTCGCGGGCCGCCACCGAGGCCGTCGACGTCACCCCGATCCTCGAAGTGCTGGTCGAAATCGACGAAGCCACCCGCACCGACACCAGCTCGCGCATGGTCCTCGCCGAGCCCCGCGCCCCCGCCGTGGTGCGGGCCGTCGAAGACCGCCTGGTCCAGGTGCTGCGCAACCTGATCGGCAACGCGCAAAGCTTCTCGCCCCCCGGCGGCCGCATCACCCTGGCCGCCGTGCCGGAAGGCAACGACATCGCCATCTCTGTCGAAGACCAAGGCCCTGGCATCCCGGAAGGCAAGCTGGAAAGCATCTTCGACCGCTTCTACTCCGAACGCCCGCAAGGCGAGCGCTTCGGCCAACACTCCGGCCTCGGCCTGTCGATCAGCCGGCTGATCGTGGAAGCCCTCAAAGGCCGCATCACCGCCGAAAACCTGCGCGACGCCAGCGGCCGCGTCTGCGGCGCGCGGTTTACCGTGCGGCTGCCGCGGGGGTAAGGGAAGCAAGGCCGGGGCTTTGCCCCGGACCCCACCAGGGTCCGAGACCCTGGACCTCAACCATAAGTGCCTTCGGCAAAGGGGGCC
>JBJXHB010000093.1:0-7634 GCA_046160725.1 Aquabacterium sp. | reverse complement strand
CCGCTGCATGCGTCGGGGCTCTTCTCCAGCCTCAGCGTGCGGCGACACGACGACACCTACCGTGACCTGGTAATGGATCGGGCCGGCCTGCTGCTGGCACATACCGACGCCGGCCGGGTGCTGGGCCGTGCCGCGGACGAGCCCGGGCTGGCCAGCGTCCTGGCGCATTGGCGCGACGCCGGCAGCCCAATTGACACCCACGGTTCTGCGCGCGTCGTCGATGAGCATCTGGTGTCGATGGCCGGCATCCCGGGCCAGGACTGGGTCCTGGTGCGACTGACGCCCCAAAGTGTGGCCATGGCGCCTGTCGCCTCGGCCCGGGCGGCAGCTCTGCCGGTGGCGGCCGCAGTCGGTCTGGCCGTGGCCGTGCTGTCCGGCCTGCTGGCGTGGGCCGTGACACGACCCATCTCGGCCCTGCGCTCGCGCGCCGAGGCCCTGCTGGACGGTGCCGCGCCTGACCAGCGTCCCTGGCCGCAGGGCCAGGGCGAGATCGGCGACCTGTCCCGCGCGTTCCAGCATGTGGTGCAACAGGCGCGCCAGCGCGAGGCCCGCATCGAGGGCCTGGTGCAGGAGCTGGAGGCCGTGCTGGACCATGCCGGTGTCGGCATTGCCGTCAGCCGCAACAGCCGCTATGAACTGGTCAGCCGACACTTCTGCGAGATGTTCCGCTGCCGGCGCGAAGAGGCGCTTGGGCAGCTGACGCGGGGCTTCTACGCCTCCGACGCGGTCTACCAGGAGATGGCAGACCGGGCCCGTCCGGCGCTCACCCTGCACGGCGCGTTCGACGGCGAGGCGGAGCTGGCACGGCGGGATGGGCAACACTTCTGGGCCCACCTGCGCGCCTGCGCGGTGGTGCCGGGCGATCCGTCCAAGGGCACGATCTGGATCATCGAGGACGTGACCGAGGCCCGCGCCCAGCGCGAACGGTTGGCACATTCGGCGCATCATGACGTGCTGACCGGGCTGCCCAACCGCGCTGCCTTCGAGCAGACGCTGGGCCGGGCGACGGCCCAGGCCGCGCAGGCGCCGTTCTGCGCGCTGTTCATCGACCTGGACCGCTTCAAGCAGGTCAACGACACCGGCGGTCACGCGGCGGGCGACGCCCTGCTGCGCGGCATCGCAAAGGCACTGAAGGGCGCACTGCGGCGCTCGGATACCGTGGCGCGGCTGGGCGGCGACGAGTTCGCTGTCGTCCTGGAGGGTTGCCCGCTGGAGCGCGGCAAGGCCATTGCCGAGAAGCTGCGGTTGGCTGTGAGCGCCTACCAGCTGGACTGGAACGGCAAGGTCCACACCGTGGGTTCCAGCCTGGGCCTGGTGCAGGTGGATGGGCGTTACACCAGCATGGCCGAAGTGCTGGCCGACGCGGACGCCGCCTGCTACGCCGCCAAGCGAGGCGGACGCGACCAGGTCGCGGTGTTCCAGCGCTCAGAGGCCGCTGGCGAGACCGACACAACGCCTGACGTGCCGGCGCCGCCGCCGGTCGACCTGCCCAGCCCAGCCGGCGCCTGAGCGGCGCCGGTGCCATGCGCTGCGGCCGCCATTGGCGAGGTCGGCGCTGCCATAGACCGTCGTGCACCCGGGCTATGATCGTTTCGACCTATGCCCACGCTTGCCGAGTTCCTGGCGCCGATCGACCCGGCCGAATTCAAGCGCCACTATCGCGGCCGCAAGCCCCTGCACATCTCCGGGCAGGGCAAGGCGCTCGCCAACCCGCTGTCCTGGAATCGTCTGAACGAGATTCTGGAGCTGCAGCAGCTCTGGAACGAGGACACGCTGAAGGTCTTCTACCAGAGCCGGGTGGCGCTGCGCGAGAACTACTGCGACGTCAGCGACGCCACGCCCGGTGCCCGGGCGCCGGCCGACCCGCGCAAGGTGAAGGCGTTGCTGGGATTCGGTGCCAGCCTGGTGGCCAACCAGGTGCAGCGGGCGGCGCCCGAGGTTGCGGACATCACGCGCATGCTGCAGCGGGCCTTTGCCTGCAGTGCCGGCGCCAACGTGTACTGCTCGTTCCAGAAGGTGCAGGCCTTCAACACGCACTTTGACCTGCACGATGTCTTCGCCTGGCAGTGCGAGGGCGAGAAGCTGTGGCGCATCTACGAGGCCTGCGCCGACAACCCGGTGCTGCCGGTGCCTCCCGGCGACGAGGCCGAGCAGTGGCTGATCGACAGCCGTGGCAAGCTGCTGGCCGAGGTGTTGATGCGCCCGGGCGACATCCTGTATCTGCCGCGCGGCCAGTATCACGACGCCTTGACGGGCGCCGACGCATCGCTGCATGTGACCTTCTGGGTCAAGCCGGCCAACGGGCTGGCGCTGTTCAAGCTGCTTGAGGCTGCCGCCGGTGCCGACAGCAGCTTCAGGGCCGACCTGCCGGACGCCATGGACGCCGATGCGCTGGCCTCGCATCTGGCCGGGCTGGCACACCGGCTTGAGCAGCTGATGTTGTCCGAGTCGTTCGCGATCGACGTCCGCAACCACCAACGCTCGTTCGCCACCTCGGCCGCGGGCTTCTCGCTGCCGGCGCGCCAGCGGTCGCAGTACTACGCGGTTGCGCGCCGCGGCCCGGTGCTGCGGCGTCCGCAGGGTTACAGCGTCCAGATCGAACAGCAGGTGGTCAACGTCGGCGCTGCGCATGCGGCTGTGGACTGGCTGCTGCAGCAGCGCTTTTTCGCCCTCGACGACCTGCTGGCCCGTTTCCATGCCGTGGACGAGGCTGAGATGCGCGCGGTCCTGGCGCGCCTGGTCGACGTGGGCGCGATCGCCCCGACCGAGCTGAGCTGACACGGCAGGCACCTTGGCCACTGCGGTCCGCCCCGGCCTGCCGACACGCGCCGTACTGCGCGCGGACGGCCTGCACGTGGCCATGGCCGATATCGCCGTCGACGAACTGCGTGACCCCTTCCTCCAGGAAACCGTGCAGCGGCTGGGCGGTGCACTGGCGCTGGCTCATGTGCCGCCGGCGGACCTGGGCCAGGATGCGCCGGCGACAGCGCCGGCGGGCCTGATCTTCCACGTCGCCCGCTGCGGGTCGACGTTGGCCTCCCAGCTGTTGAAGTGCCAGCCCGGGCTGGTCGTGTATTCCGAGCCACTGGCGCTCAGCGAGGTCCTGTTGCCGCCGCACGCCGTGCCCCGGGCCATGCTGGTGGCGGCGCTGCGCACGCTGGGCGGCATGCTGGCCCGACATGCCGGGCAACCCTATGTGCTGAAGCTGACCAGCTGGAACACCCTGTTCTGCGACCTGGTGGCCGAGGCCTTTCCGACGACACCCTGGGCCATGTGCCTGCGCGACCCGTTGGAGGTTTGCGTGTCCCTGCTGCAGGGCCGCCCTGGTTGGCTGCGCGACAACCTGGGCGCGACCTTCTCAGCGCTGGTGGACCCCGGCGCCACCGCGCACGGCGACGAGGCGCTGATGGCGCGCGTCTATGCGGCCTTCTGCGAGGCCGGCGCGCGGCTGGATGCGTCCAGGGGACTGCTGCTGCACTTTGAAGATTTGCCTGGCGTTGTGTGGCAGCGGCTGGCACCACACTTCGGGCTGCAACCGGAAAACGCCGCGCAGCAGGCCATGGCGGCGGAGGCGGCGATGTATTCCAAGGCCCGGGTCGGCCAGGCGCGGGCCTATGTGCCGGACAGCCAGCGCAAGCGCGAGTCGGCATCGGTCGAGCTTCGGCTTGCGGTGGACCGGACCGCCCGCCCGGCCCGCGAGAGGCTGGTCGATAGCCTGCGGACCTGATGTCGGCGCGCTGATGGGTTGCCGTGCGATGTAATCTTCAGTCACGCCGTGGCGACTCTGGTTCAACACTCAACCGAATGGAGCCGCTTGTGATGACCCGCCGTACCCTGATGTCCCTCCTGTCTGCCGCCGGCCTGGCACCCGCCGGGGCGGCCGCCCAGGGCAAACCGGGCGTGACCTACAAGGTGACCCATACCGACGCGCAGTGGCGGCAGCGGCTGACCCCGGCGCAGTACGACGTGCTGCGGCACGAGGGCACGGAGCGTCCCTTTACCAGCGTGTTGAACAACGAGAAGCGCAAGGGCACCTACCACTGCGCCGGCTGCAACGCGCCACTGTTCCGATCAGACATGAAGTTCGACAGCGGCACCGGTTGGCCGAGCTTCTTCACCACACTGCCGGGTGCGTTTGGCGAGTCCGTCGACCGCAAGCTGTTCATGGCGCGCACCGAGTTCCACTGCGCCACGTGCGGCGGCCACCACGGCCATGTCTTCAACGACGGACCGGCGCCCACAGGCAAGCGCTATTGCAACAACGGCGTCGCGTTGACCTTCGCGGTGGCGACATGATCCGAACCATCGTTTCAACACCCGAAACGGTGGTCGCGCTGGCCCTGCTGGCGGCCGCACCCGGGGTGGCTGCGCAGACCACCGCGCGTGCCATCTTGGCCGGCGGCTGCTTCTGGTGCGTCGAGGCTGACTTCGACAAGGTGCCGGGTGTGCTGTCGACGACGTCGGGCTACATCGGCGGCAAGGTGGCCAACCCAACCTATGAGCAGGTGGCGGGCAAGGTCACCGGCCATGCCGAGGCGGTGGAGATCGTCTTCGACCCGGCCAAGGTGAGCTACGAGAAGCTGCTGGAGATCTTCTGGCGGACCATCGACCCGACCACCCGTGACCGGCAGTTCTGCGACGCCGGCTCGCCCTACCGCACAGCGATCTTCGCGGTCGACGCGGCACAGTTGAAGGCGGCGCAGGCCTCGCTGGCCGCCCTGGAGAAGAGCAAGCCCTTCAGCGAGCCCATCGTCACGCAGATCGCGTTGGCCGGCCCGTTCTACGTGGCCGAGGACTACCACCAGGACTACTACAAGAAGAACCCGGTGCGCTACCAGTACTACCGCACCAGCTGCGGCCGCGACGCGCGGCTCAAGCAGTTGTGGGGCAAGAACTGACGGTGGCTGTCCCTGGATGCGCCGTGTCCGTGCGATCTCGGCTTGGGGCCTGAGATCGCCAGCCACGCCGGGCCGTGTGGGACACTGACTCGATGCAGTCCGGCACCGACATCGACCTCGCCGCAGCAGCAGGCCCGACGGTCATCAAGCGCACCTTGTTTGAAAGTGCCTTGCTGGAGGTGGGTCACATCGAGGTGCGCCCCACGTCAGACGCCTGCGGCGAGATCGAGACCGCCGATCTGAATGTCCTGGCGCTGCCCTTGGGCGGCGTGTTCGCGGTTCATGAGGGTCCGCGTCAGCAGACCCTGGCAGTGCCGGGCCACGCGCTGGTCATCACGGCACATCGTCCGTATCGGCTCAGCTTTCCAGGTTGCATCGGTGACCGGTGCCTGGCCGTCCGCTTCTCAGCCCCGGCGCTGGCTCGCACCATGCCCGAGGTCATGGCGGGGGACGGCTTCGACCGCTCGGCCTACCTGTCGCGGGCGCCGCTGCCCGCGTCGCTGCTGCTGGCACGCAGCCAGCTGTGGCGGCGGCTGGCGCGTGGGCCGGTCGACGCCCTGGAGGCCGAGGAGCTGGCCGTGAACCTGCTGGATGGCGCGCTGCAAGGCATGCGCCGGCGGGGCCTGCCGGGCGGCGATGTCAGGCGCGGGCGGCGGCGGCCGGAGCTGTCCCGTCGCCAGGTCCACCGCACCATGGAGGCGATCTGGTGCGCGCCGGCGCACAAGTGGACGCTCGACGGCCTGGCGCGCCGCGCCCATGTCAGCGCCAGCCACCTGGCCCATGTGTTCCGGGCCGAGGTCGGGATGCCGCTGTATGCCTATGTGGTCCGGGCCCGGCTGACACAAGCGCTGGACTCGGTGCTGGACAGCGATGCCGACCTCACGACCATCGCGCTGGACCTGGGCTTCGCCAGCCACAGCCACTTCACATCGCGGTTTCGCGCGCTGTATGGGCAGACGCCACAGGCCTTGCGCCGGGGTGTTGCACCACCCGTGGCACGCCAACTGCGCAGGATCGTGACAGCGCCGGCGCTTGTCGCGGCCTAAGCTGCTCCATCGGTCCAGGCTACCGCCTCGCCTCGCCACACCCACCGGCCTGTCGTCGGTGACGTGACCGGCCTGCCGCGCGACCGCTGTCCCGCAGGAGTGGTCATGTCGTCGTCTGGATCGAGTCCCATCGAGCCTTCGCTGCCCGGTCTCTATGTGCTGGCTGGCCTGGCCGGTACCCGGGCGCAGGCCGTGCCACCGCCTGACGCGGAGGTGTCGGCGCTGCAACTGCGCGCACTGAACCACCGGTCCATCCAGCTGGCCCGGCCGGCCCAGGCGGCCCTGGCGTCCGACACAGCGCTGCTGAAAGCGCTGGTCCACGAGGACTTCCTGTTTACGCGTGCTGATGGGGCGTGGTTGGCCCGCGATGCGTTCATTGATCACCAGGGCCGGCTGCGCGCCGCTCCTGCTGCGGTGTTTCAGGAGATGGTGGTTCGCCTGTTCGGGCCGGTGGCGCTGGTCCATGGCGTGTTCGCCAACGATGCGCAAGCGGTCGGTGCCCAGCGCGTCCGCTTTACCGACACCCATGTCTGGTCGGGCACCGGCTGGCAGCTGGTCGGCGCGCAGGACACCGCCATGGCCGATGCTGTGCCGGCCGCGCTGATCAAGGGCCAGGCGCCAGCGTATGCCACCTGGTTGGGCCGAGACCCCGAAGGCGACGACCAGGCCGTGCTACATGTGCTGAACGACCTGTACGTCAAGGCCTTTCGCGATGCCGACGTGGACTGGTATGGCGCCCATCTGGCACCGGAATATGTCGTGGTCTCCAGCGACGGGTCCTTCCGGGACCGGGCGGGCGCGCTGGCGAACTTCGCGCTGCCGTCCTTTGCCACCCACTACCAGCACTTTCCGGTCGACCGCGTCCGCGTGCGCCGCTTTGCCGATGTGGCCTTGATCCATGCGGCCAATGCCTATGTGCGCAAGGACGGGCGTACCGGCGAGAGCCGCTACACCGACATCTGGGTCAAGCAGGACGGGCGATGGGTCTGCGTGGCGGCGCACATCACCGCGCACGCTGCCGTGATGACAGGGGACAGCGGCTGAGGTGTCTGTCCGGCGCGCCGATAGACTGCGCCGATGTCAGCCGACCTGTTGCTCGCCATCGATGTCGGCACCCAGAGTGTGCGGGCTCTGGTCTTTGACCGGGCCGGTGCGTTGCAGGCGCGTGCCCAGGTGCCGTTCGAGCCGCCCTTCGACACGCCGCAGCCGGCTTGGGCCGAGAAGGACCCGGCGTCGTATTGGCAATCGATGGCCGACTGTTGTCAGGCCCTATGGCGGCAAGGTGATGTAAAGCCCGGGCGCATTGCGGGCCTGTCGCTCACCACCCAGCGCGGCACGGTCGTCTGCGCGCGCGAGGACGGCACGCCGCTGCGGCCGGCCATTGTCTGGGCGGACCAGCGCCTGTGCACCGAGCCTCCGCGCCTTGGCGCCCTATGGTCCACGCCGTTCGGCCTGGCCGGCGCCGGCGCGCTGATCCGTGGCCTGCAACGCCAGGCCGAGTGCAACTGGCTGGCGCAGCATGAGCCCGCGTTGTGGCGGCAGACTGATCGCTTCACGCTGCTGTCAGGCTGGCTGACGCATCAACTGGTCGGTGACTGGGTGGATGCCACTGGCTGCCAGGTGGGCTACCTGCCTTTCGACTACCGGCGGCAGCAGTGGGCGCGCCCCAGCAGCTGGCACTGGCGTGCGC
>JBJXHB010000092.1:0-8580 GCA_046160725.1 Aquabacterium sp. | reverse complement strand
CGCTGCGGCGGGCAGCCAGCGGCCCCGGCCGGTCACCGATGTGGGGCTCGGTCGATCGAACGCCGCTGTGCTGCCTTGCGGGGCGTCGATCTACTACCATGGCTTCGAAGGGCCCGCAGATCACGCTGGACGACAGGGCGCCCTGATGCGATCGCATTGATCGTCAGCGGCCATGGAGAGGCATTGCCCATCAGCGAGAGGTTTCATCCGATCGGCCCGCGCCGCCACTGGCTGTGCGCCGCTGCGGCATGGCCCGCGCTGGCCTGGGTGGGCGACTTGCGCGCACAGGCCAGGCCGCCGGTGGTGGTCGGCTGGCTCAGCCCCATTGGCGGCGAGAAGCAAGGCGGCGCGCTCGCCGCGTTCAACGAGGGCATGGCCGCCCTGGGCTGGACGCTGGGCACCCAGTACGTCGTGCAGGCGCGCCATGCCGAAGGGCGTGTGGAGCGCCTGCCCGCGCTGGCCCAGGAGCTCGCCGCCCTCAAGCCGGCGGTGATCGTGGCCTGGTCGTCCGAGGCCGTGCGGGTGGCGGCCCGGGCGGCGCCAACGACACCCATCGTCCGGGCCCGGGGTGATTCGCCCTTGACCGGCCTGGTGCACAGCCTCGCCCGGCCGGGCGGCATGGTCACCGGCATCAGCAGCAGCACTGACGAGCTGTACGAGAAGACCATCGAGATGCTGTTGGAGTCCATGCCCCGGCTGCAGCGCATCGGCTTCATGTCCGATACCGCCTCGCAAGGCCGCGCCGAGAACGTCGCCAGGGCGCGGCGTGCGGGCGAGCGCCTTCGCTTCGAAGCCCTGTTCGCCGACCTGGCCAGGCCGGAAGACATCGAGCCCGCCATGGCGCGATTGGCAGCAGACAAGGCGCAGGCCCTGGTGATCCTGCCCAGCACCTGGCTCGACGCGAAGCTCGAGCGGATCATCGAGCTGGCCCAGGCGCAACGCTGGCCGGTGGTGGGGCTGGGAGCGGGATTGGCGCGACGCGGCGGGCTGCTCGGCTACGGCCCCAACGCCGCAGCCGAGGCGCGCCGGCCAGCCTACTTCGTCGATCGCATCCTCAAGGGCGCCAAGCCCGGTGACCTGCCGATCGAGCAGCCCACGACCTTCGATCTGGTCATCAACCTGAAGACCGCCAAGGCGCTGGGAGTCACGATTCCCCGGTCGATGCTGGCGCGTGCCACCGAGGTGATCGAATGAGCACACGCCGCCGTTGGCTGGCCGCTGGCGCGACCTGGCCCGCGCTGGCTTGGACCAGTGCCCTGCGCGCGCAGGCGCCATCACCGGTGGTCATTGGGTCGCTGGTCCCCGGCGGCCGGGGTGACGGAAGGGGAACGCGCGCGTTCAACGAAGGCATGGCGGCGCTGGGCTGGAAGCTGGGCACCCAGTACGTGCTGGAGGAACGCTTCGCCGACGGGCGGGCGGATCAACTGCCGGCGTTGGCGCAGGAGCTGGCGACCCGAAAGCCCGCCGTCATCGTGGTCATGACTTCCGTGGCGGCCCGGGCCGCAGCCGCCGCCGCGCCGACGACGCCCATCGTCCTGGCCAACGGCGACCCTTTGTCGACCGGCCTGGTCGCGAACCTGGCGCGGCCCGGCGGCATGATCACCGGGCTCAGCAACATCTCGGCCGAACTGAACCTGAAGTTGTTCGAACTGCTGTTGGAGGCGATGCCCAGACTCAAGCGCGTCGGGTTCCTGAACGACTCGACGTCGGCCCGGCACGCCGCCGTCAGAGAGGGTCTGCGCGCCACCGCCGAGCGCTTGCGAGTCGAGGCGGTCATCGTGGATGTGGCCAAGCCGGCGGACATCGAGCCGGCGATGGACCGCCTGGCCAAGGAAAAGGTGCAGGCGCTGGTGTTGTTGGCGTCGGTCTGGTTCGGCACATTCCATCCGAAGATCCTGGATCTGGCGTCGGCGCGTCGCTGGCCGGTTGCCAGCATGGGGGCCGGCACGGCGAGATCGGGGGGTCTGTTCAGCTACGGCCCCGACCAGAGAGCCATGCTGCAGCGCTCGGCCAGCTATGTGGACCGCATCCTCAAGGGCGCCAAGCCTGGCGACCTGCCGATCGAGCAACCCACGAGCTTCAGCCTGGTGCTCAACATGAAGACCGCCAGGGCGCTGGGCATCACGATCCCGTCTTCGGTCTTGATCAGGGCGACCGAGGTGATCGAATGAACACACGCCGCCATTGGATCGCTGCTGCCGTGGCCTCGCCCGCAGGGGTCTTCGCCGATGCGCTGTGGGCGCAGTCGACAACGCCCGCGCGGGTCGCCTTCCTCAGTACCGGCGGGCGCGAGGGGCTCGATCAGTTCATCGACGGCATGGCGTCACTGGGCTGGAAGCAGGGCACCCACTACCTGCTGGAAAGTCGCCTGATGGAAGGGCGCATGGAGCGTTTGCCCGCCCTGGTGCAGGAACTGGCGGCCCTCAAGCCCGCGGTGTTCGTGGCGCAGCCTTCGATCGTGGCCCGGGCCTTGGCCGCGGCGGCGCCGACCACGCCCATCGTCCTGGCCAACGGCGACCCGCTGCGCTCGGGCCTGGTGACCAACCTGGCGCGGCCTGGCGGCATGATCACGGGCTTGAGCAACGTCTCGGGCGATCTGAACGTCAAGCTGATCGAGTTGCTCGTCGATGCGATGCCCAAGCTGCAGCGCGTGGGCTTTGTGGTCGACAAGACCCTGCCCGCCTACGACGCCGAAGTGGCCAGCGCGCGCGCTGCGGCCGAACGCTTTCGCGTCGCACCGGTGATCGTCGACGTGGCCAGGCCCGAAGACATCGAACCGGCCTTCGCGAGCCTGGCCCGCGACCGCGTGCAGGCGCTGGTGCTGGTGTCGTGGGTTTGGTTCGGCGCCTACATCCCGAAGATGCTTGGCCTGGCCGCGGCGCAGCGCTGGCCGGTTGCGAGCACGATTCCGGCGGTCGCCCGAGACGGCGGCTTGCTGGCCTATGGCCCCGACCGCATGGCGCTGCACCGGCGAGCGGCCTATTACGTGGACCGCATCCTCAAAGGCGCCAAGCCAGGTGACCTGCCCATCGAGCAGCCGACGACCTTCGAGCTGGTGCTCAACCTGAAAACCGCCAAAGCCCTGGGCGTCACGATGCCGCGCTCGATCATGGCGCGGGCCACCGAGGTGATCGAATGATGCGCCGCCGCCACTGCATCGCGTGGGCCGCCAGCGGCCTGCTGGCCCCGCTGCAGCGGGCTGGCGCGCAAGGCGCCGAGCGCGTCATCCGTGTCGGCATGTTGTGGCCCACGGCAAGGCCGTCCGTGATCGGCACACTCTTGCCCAGGACCCTGGGCGAGTTGGGCTATGTCGAAGGCCGCAACCTGGTCATCGAGCGTCGCTACGCTGACGGCGATCTCGCTCGCCTGCCTGTGCTGGCGCGTGAGTTGGTGGTGGCCAAGGTCGACGTCGTCGTTGCCGTGGGGGCGGCGGCCGTGCGGGCCTGCAAGGACGCCAGCACGACGCTGCCGATCATCCTGTTCGGCAACTTCGATCCCGTGGTGCTCGGCCTGGTACCCAACCTGGCGCGGCCCGGTGGCAACGTCACCGGCGTGGTGTTCGCCCCGGACGGCACGCTGGCCGGCAAGCAGATGGAGCTGCTCAAGTCCGTCGTGCCGCGGGCGACGCGGGTGGCCTACCTGGCGCCGGATGCCGAACACCTGGCGAACAATCTGCAGGTGAACGAGGCGCGCACAGCGGCCGCTGCGCTGGACATTGAGTTGGTGGTGGTCGCGCTGCAGGGGAGTGACTATGCGCAGGCCTTTGCGGCGATCATGGCTCAACGCGTGCAGGCCCTCTACGTCGCCGCATCGCCCCGGTTCGAGACCGACCGCAAGCAGATCATCGATCAGGCGGCCAAGCACCGGTTGCCCGCCATCTACGAATGGCGCCGGCAGGTTGTGGACGGTGGGCTGATGACCTACAGCACCAGCCAATACGACCTGTACCAGCGCGTGGCATCGTATATCGACCGCATCGTCAAAGGCGCCAAACCGGGCGACCTGCCGATCGAGAGGCCCAAGCGGTTTGAGCTGGTCATCAACCTGAAGACGGCCAAGGCACTGGGCCTGAGCCTGCCGCAGTCATTGCTGTTGCGTGCCGACGAGGTGATTGAATGAACAGACACCGCCGGCTGCTGCTGGCCAGCGCGCTGGGGTTGCCATCGGCCGCCTGGCCGCAACCAGCGGCGCGGCTGCCCATGGTGGGCATGCTCTTGCCGAGTGCGCCCTCGGCCTGCGCGCTGGGCCAGCCGGCGACGCCGACACCCTGCTACCTGTTGGACGAACTGCGCGTGCTGGGCTACGTGGCGGGCCGCAACGTGACGCTCGAATACCGCTACGCCCGCGGTGACTACTCGCGCTTGCCTGCGCTGGCCGCCGAGCTCGTCGCGCTGCGCCCGGATGTGCTGTACACGCTCACCACCCCGGGCGCCAACGCGGCCGCCGGAGCCACGGCCACGATCCCGATCGTGGTCGGCCCGGCGGGTGAGGCCACATTGACGCGCCTGGCCGGCAACCTGGCGCGCCCGGTGGGCAACGTGACCGGGCAAACCTTGAGCGTGGGGGCGTCGGGCGAAGTGGGCCAGAAGCTGCTGCAGCTGTTGAAGGAGCTGGCGCCGCGCACGACGCGAGTGGCGGTGTTGTCCAACCCGGGCAATGTGTCTTCCGCCGCCGAGTTCGAACGGCTGGGTGGGGCGGCTGTCCAACTCGGTATCACGCTGCTCAAGGTCGAGGCCAGCAAGCCTGCCGACCTTGCGCAGGCCTTCGCGGCCATGACGGCCGGCCGGGCCGATGCGATCTACGTTCATGACGACACCGTCCTCTCTCGCGGCGAGATACGCAAGGCCGTCATCGAATGGGGCTTGGGTCGACGCATGCCCGTGGTCACGTCCAACACCACCTTCGCTGTCGATGGTGCGCTGGTGACGCTGGGCGCCGATTACTCGACCATCGCCCGCCGCGCCGCGCTCTATGTACACCGCATCCTGGGCGGCGCCAAGCCGGGTGACTTGCCGGTCGAGCGGCCGACGGTGTTCAAGCTGTCGCTGAACCTCAAGACCGCCAAGGCGCTGGGCATCGTGGTAGCGCCGTCGATGCGGCTTCTTGCGAACGAGGTGATTGAATGAACACACGCCGCAGATGGCTGACCGCTGGCGCCGCCTTGCCCGCATGGGCCTGGATGGACGTCCTGCGCGCGCAGACGAACCCGCCGGTGGTGATCGCGTGGTTCAGCATCAACAAGCGCGACACCGGCCGCGGTGGGGTGCATGCGTTCAACGATGGCATGGCGGCGCTGGGCTGGAAGCTGGGCACCCACTATGTGCTCGAAGAGCGGCATGCAGACGGCCAGATGGTTCGCCTGCCGGCGCTGGCGCAAGAGATCGCAGCAAAGAAGCCCGCCGTCATCGTGGCCGAACCGGTCACATCAGCAAGGGCGGCGGCTGCAGCCGCGCCGACGACACCGATCGTTCTGGCAAATGGCAATCCGTTGGCGCTAGGCTTGGTGACGAGCCTGGCGCGGCCGGGCGGCATGATCACAGGGCTCAGCAACGTCACCGCCGACCTGGTTCAGAAGGTGGTCGAGTTGCTGGTGGAGGTGCAGCCAAAAATACAGCGCGTTGGGTTCCTGGCCGCCTCGACATCGTCCCGTCAGAACGCGCCAGTGGCCGATGCCCGTCAAGCCGCTGAGCGCCTTCGTGTCGAAGCCATCATCGTCGACGTGGCCCGGCCGGAGGACATCGAGCCGGCTTTTGTGCAGTTGGCGAAGGACAAGGTGCAGGCGCTGGTGCTCTTGCCGAACACCTGGATCTTGCCCGCGCTCCCGAAGATCCTGAGTCTGGCTGCGGTGCAACGCTGGCCCGTCGTCGGCACGATCAGCGATGGCACGAAGCAAGGCGCCCTGTTCAGCTATGGCCCCGATCGCGCCGCGCTTCACCGCCGCTCGGCCTACTACGTGGACCGCATCCTCAAAGGCGCCAAACCCGCAGACCTGCCCATCGAGCAGCCAACCGTCTTCAACCTGGTGGTCAACTTGAAGACCGCGAAGGCTTTGGGCATCACGATGCCGCGGTCGATCATGGCGCAGGCCACCGAGGTGATCGAGTGATCCCGACCCGATGCCCGTTGCTGCCAAGCGCCCATCGGCCAGGGTAGCGACAGGCCCCCTCAGCGTCGCCGCTAGGGGTTGCAGGGTGTCCTGTGGAGCGAAGTCAAGGAGGAGGGCAGCGGCCGAAGGCCGCGGCCCGGGGGACATGAGCGGAGCAGGACACCCTGCGACCCCGAGCCGCTCAGAAGCACGCGAGCCAGGTCAGCGCACGCGGGTTGGTGCCGTGGCGTAACCGGCACCTTGACTCAGCGCGCCCGCCGCCGCCTTGCCAGCGCCAAGGCACCCAGACCGATCAGCATCAGCGCATAGGTCTGCGGCTCGGGCACTTCGCCCACGCGCACGGCCACGGCAAATATCGGCACCCACTTGGGGACGTAGGTCTGGAATCCGCCGGAGGAGGCGGTGTAGAAAAACCAGGCCGAGTCCCGGTCCGGAGCGTACTCGGTGCCGTACCAGTACGGTCCGGCCTGGATGTTCTTGAACATCGCCAGGTTGGCTGCGTTCGATCCCGTGAAGAAGTCGAAACCCGCGGTGACGCCCCAGTTGTTGTAGAACATGTGGCCCATCTCGCTGCCGTCGCAGCCGAAAGCCGGCCCGCAGGGCCCGCTGGCATCGGCATTCAGCGCGCTGGGCAGGCGCCAGTCGTCATAGCCGCCATAGACCAGGTTGTTCGCCCAGTCGTTGGCGCTGGCCCAGTTCATGGCGCCGTCGGCGTGATAGCCGCTGGTCTTGGCATAGTTCCAGTCGGCCAGCCAGGTGAGGTTCAGCGTGGTGTCGTAGATCATGCCGCCGCCGCGGTCGATGAGTGCCGCCTGCGCGCTCAGCGGTCCCGCCGCAAGGCTGGCCGCCAGGGCCAGGCTTCGAAGTGTCTGCATGTGGTTCTCCTCAAGAGGTTGATGGTTGATTGGTCACGGGGTCAATCTAGGCCCCTGGCCGTCACGCGAGCGTCACGCGTTACACCAGGCCATCCCAAAGCCGCGCCCCCCCATCTACACACGAGCCCATCCAGCGCATGGTCGAATGCAAGGCATGACCCGGGCCATGCCATGACCACCGCTGCCCATCTGCGTGCCATCGCCGCCGCCTGGCTGGCGGGCGGACGGCCTGCGCTGCAGGTGCAGGTGCTGCGCGCGCGCGGCTCGGTGCCGCGCGGCGACGGCACGGTGATGCTGGTGGCGGCCGATGCGGTGGCGGGCACCATCGGCGGCGGCCATCTGGAACTGCAGGCCATCGAGGCGGCGCGTGCGGCACTGGCCGCCGGGCGGCTGGAGGCCTTCGAGCGCGACCTGGCGCTGGGGCCGTCGCTCGGCCAGTGCTGCGGCGGCGCGCTTGCCTTGCGCACCGAACCCCTGAGCACCGCCTCGCTGTCACGTTGGCCGGCCGCCGCACCGCGCTTTCGGCTGCAGATGTACGGCGCCGGCCATGTCGGGCGCGCCATCGCGGCGCTGCTGGCCGACATCGACTGCACGGTGCAATGGATCGACGAGCGCGAGAGCGAGTTTCCGGCTACGCCCGGCCAGATGCACATCGAGCGCTTGTGCATCGAGCCGGTGGAGGCCGAGGTGGCGCAGGGACATGCCGGCGACTTCTACCTGGTGCTGACCCACAGCCACGACCTGGACCAGCGCATCTGCGAGGCCGTCCTGCGGCGCGGCGACTTCGGCTGGCTGGGGCTGATCGGCTCGGCCACCAAGCGCGCCCGCTTCGAGCACCGCTTCGAGGCGCGGGGCATCCCGCCGGCGCTGATCAACCGCATCACCTGCCCGATCGGCCTGCCCGGCATCGCCGGCAAGGAGCCGGCGGTGATCGCGGTGGCGGTGGTGGCGCAGTTGCTGCAGGCGTCCGCATCGGCAGGTTGAGGCAGTGGCGCCGTGCGGGCCTGAGCGTTGGCGCGGTGCAGAATCGGCATGGCGCTTCCGTACCCGCCACCGGCTGACAGCCGGTAGGACCGGCGGCCATTGGTATATCCCCCCGAACAGGGGGCGGGAAACATGACCCGCATCCATGCGACCACCCGTCGAGAATGCCTCCGTTTGAAGCTGGAATTGGAGATTCCCAAAGCCGGCCACCATCAACGTCCGAGAGAGACCCAATGCACATCTTGAGAAAAGTCGTTCTGGCCGCGACGGTCGGCCTGCTGGCCGCGGCACCCGCTGTTGCCCAAGAGGCACAGGGACGAGCCTGGATGACGGTGGACAACATCACTGTTGAAGACATCAACACGGGTGTCGAGGGCGGATTCCGTTGGTACAACCCGGACCGCCACCTGCGGGGGCTGACGGGCGTGGAGTTGACGCACGCCAGCGACACAACGGGCGCCACCACGGTCCAGCAGGTGGCCTACACCCAGTTGCCGGACCTGCCGGTGATCGGCCTGCAAAGCCTGGCCGACGGAACCGGCCAGGCGTCGGCCCGGATCGACGGGGTGGCCGTCGAGTCCGGCTGCGGGCTGCTGACCATCAACCGCCTGTGCT
>JBJXHB010000091.1:0-4355 GCA_046160725.1 Aquabacterium sp. | reverse complement strand
GCGCCGAGCACGCTTTCCACTTCCGACGGGTAGACGTTCTCGCCGCCGCTGATGATCATGTTGCTCTTGCGGTCGACGAGGTGGATGAAGCCCTGCGCGTCGCGCAGCGCCACGTCGCCCACCGAGCACCAGGCGCCGTCGAACGACTCGGCGGTCTTGTCGGGGTTCTTCCAGTAGCCGTCGAAGACCCAGGGCGTGCGCGAGAACAGCTCGCCCACCGCGCCGTCGGCGACCTCGCGGCGGTGCTCGTCGAGCAGGCGGATCGCGCCCGAGCCGGCCCACTCGCGGCCCACCGAGCCCAGGTGGTCGATCTGCTCGTCCGGGCGCAGCACCGTCACCCAGCCGGCCTCTGTGGAGCCGTAGAGCTCGAACAGCCGCCCGTTTGGGAACAGCTGCAGGATTGCGAGCTTGGTCTCGCGCCGCGCCGGGGCCGACGAGACCAGCAGCTTGCCCACGGCCCGGAGGTCGTGGCCCGCCTTCACCGCGTCGGGCAGGTCGATCATCATGACGTAATGCGTCGGCACCATCGACGTGAAGGTGATGCGCTCCCGCGCCAGCGTCGCCAGCACTGCGGCCGGGTCGAAGCTGCGCCGGTCGTCGATGACGATGGTGGCGCCGAGCATCGTGAACGTGACGCTGAAGTACAGCGAGTTGGCATGGCACAGCGGCATCACCAGCAGCGCGGTGTCGTCGCGGGTGAGGCCGAACTCGAGCGCCGTGCACAGGCCGATCAGCGCGTTGCCGGCATGGCTGCGCATCGCGCCCTTGGGCCGGCCGGTGGTGCCGGAGGTGTACATCAGCGCGAACAGGTCCTGCGGTGCCACCTCAATGGCCGGCGCGGCCTGCTGTGCAGCGGCGATGATCGACTCATAGCCCTGCCAGCCGGCGGGCGTGGCGTCGCCGCCGGAGCGCTCGGCATTCGGCGGCAAGGCGCCGCCGAAGTGAACCAAGTTCGCCGCCGGCACCGGCAGCTCGGCACGCACGCCCTCCACCACCGCGCGCAGCGGCTCCTGCACGATCAGCGCGCGGGCCTGGGCATGCTGCACGATGTAGGCGATCTCCGGCCCGGCGAGGCGGAAGTTGATCGGCACCGCCACCAGGCCGGCCCGCGCAAGCGCGATGTAGATCTCGAGCCACTCGATGCAGTTGTAGGCCAGCAGCGCAACGCGGTCGCCCTTCACCAGGCCCAGGCCGAGCAGCGCGTTCGCGAGCCGGCTGGCGCGCTCGTGCCACTGGGCATAGCTGAGCTGGCGCCTGGAGTCGCGCGCGCCGCACTTGTGCGGCTGCGTGCGCGCATGCGTGGCGACGGACTCCGACAGGGTCAGCAGTGGCGACATCGGCACGGCCTCAGGCGCTGCGCTGCTGCTCGGCCTCGTCCCAGGCCGTGAGCGCCTGCCGGTCGGGCACCCAGCCCAGGCCCTTGCCGGCGTCGGAGCTGAGCGCGTGCTGTGTGGTCACCACGTCGATCAGCGCCGGCGCATGCCGGAAGGCATCCTCGATCGCGCCTGGCAGCCGCGCCGGGTCTGTCACGCGCTCGGCATGCAGGCCGAAGGCGCGCGCCATCGCCGCATAGTCGCTCCAGGCCAGCGTGGTGCCGACGACGCGGCCGCCGTAGTTCATCTCCTGGTCCAGCCGCTCGATGTTCCAGGCCGCGTTGTTGGAGACGATGAACACCGCCTTGGCGCCATGGCGCTGGGCGCTGTCGATCTCCATGGCGTTGATGCCGAAGGCGCCGTCGCCGGTGATCGTGACCACCTGGCGGCCGGGGTACAGCAGCGCCGCGGCCACCGCATAGGGCGTGCCCACGCCGAGGCAGCCGAAGGTGCCGGCGTCGAGGTAGTGCTTCGTCTCCAGGCCCATGCGCGCAAAACTCAGCAGGTCGCCGCCGTCGGCGATGGTGATCGCGTCGGGCGCGAGCACCTGGCGCAGCGCGGCGAAGATGCGGTTCGGGTGCATGTGGCCGTCCTTGCCGGCCGGCGCCGCCGCCATCGCCTCGACATGCCGGGCCGCGCGCTTGACATGCTCGGCACGCAGGCCGGCCGTCCAGGCGGTGTCGAGCGCGGGCGCGGGCTTGCCGAGCGTCGCGGCCAGCGCGTCCAGCGCCAGGCCGGGGTCGGCCAGCAGCTCCACCGCGCCGCGGCGGTTGTCGCGCAGCTCGGCGGCATGGTCGGCGATGCGCACGAACGTGGCGTGCCTGAACACCGCCGGCGAGCCATAGGCCATCTGGTAGTCGAGCTTGCGGCCGACCACCAGCACCAGGTCGGCCTCCTGCATCGCCCGCGCGCGCACCGCGCCCACCACCGCGGCATGGGCACCGTCGACGAGGCCGCGGCTCTCCTGCGTGTCCAGATAGACGGCGCCGCTGGCGTCGAGCAGCCGCATGACCGCCTCGCCCTGGCCGTGTGCGCCGCGGCCGGTGACCACCAGCGGCCGCCTCGCGGCGCTCAGCAGCTGCGCGGCCTGTGCCACCAGGGCCGCATCGGGCTGCTGGCGCGGGCGCTGCCTGGGCTGCTGGTGCTCGTCGAGCACCAGCGCCGGGTGCACCTTCTCGCGCAACACGTCGGTGGGGATCTCGATGTACACCGGCCCCGGCGGGTTGCCGTCGCCGTCGGCCGCGGCCCAGGCCTTGTCGAGGTCGCGCGCGATCTGCGCGGCCACGCGCAGCGTGCGCGCCTGGCGCGTGACCGGCTGCAGGATGGCGACGTGGTCGATGCCCTGCAGCGGGCCCAGGTCGTCCTGCGGCCGCGGCGGGCAGCCGCCGATCAGCAGCACCGGCACACGCTCCAGGTGCGCATGCGTCATCGCCGTCACGCAGTTGGTGACGCCGGGGCCGGCGGTGGCCATGGCGATGCCCACGCCGCCGGCCAGCGCCGCATGCGCATGGGCCATGTGCACCGCGGCGCCTTCGTCACGCACGTCGACGATGCGCACGCCCAACTGGGCCAGATGGTCCCAGATCGGCTGGATGTGGCCGCCCTGCAGGCCGTAGATGCGGTCGACGCCTCGGGCCACGAGGAAGCGGGCCACGATCTCGGCCACGGTGCGGGCAATCGGTGCGGACATGCCGGTCTCCTGGATGATGGGTCAGAGTTTAACATTCTGAATTCCGAGTTCTCTATGTGGACCTTCAGGCCGCAGCACCACCGGCCGTTGCAGCGCTGTGTCGTCGAGGCCGCGACGACACAGCGGTTAACCTCCGCGCTTGACAACCGGAGACCCGCACATGAACCGCCGTCCCCTCCTCGCCTTTGCGCTGGCCTGTGGGCTGAGCCTGCCGGCGACCATCGCCACGGCCCAGCCGGCCTGGCCGGCCAAGCCGATCCGCATCGTCGTCGGCTTCGCGCCCGGCGGCACCACCGACATCCTGGCCCGCATCATGGCGCCGGAGCTGTCGGCGCGGCTGGGCCAGCCGGTGCTGGTTGAAAACCGTGCCGGCTCCGGCGGCAACGTCGGCGCGGCCGAGGTGGCCAAGGCCGCAGCGGACGGCTACACCTTCCTGATGGGCACGCCGGGCACGCAGGCCATCAACCAGTTCCTCTACGACAAGATGCCCTTTGACACGGCCAAGGACTTCGCGCCGGTGTCCTTCGTCGCCAAGGTGCCCAACGTGCTGGCCATCCACCCGGGCGTGCCGGCGCGCAGCGTGCCGGAGCTGCTGGCGCTGCTGCGCAGCAAGCCGGGCGCGCTGAACTACGCCACGCCGGGCAACGGCTCGACCGGCCATCTGTCGACCGAGCTGATGAAGTCCATGGCCAAGGTGTTCATCACCCACATCCCCTACCGCGGCAGCGGCCCGGCGCTGGCCGACCTGATCGCCGGCCCCGTGCAGATGACCATAGACAACCTGCCGTCGGCCCTGCCGCACATCCGCTCCGGCCGCCTGGTGGCGCTGGCGGTGACGGCGCCGCAGAGCGTGGCCGCCCTGCCGGACGTGCCGCCAATGGGCCAGTTCCTGAAGGGCTATGAGGCCGAGAGCTGGTTCGTGCTGATGGCACCGGCCGCCACGCCCAAGGCCATCGTCGACCGGGTGTCGGCCGAGGCCGACCAGATCCTGAAGAAGCCCGAGATCGTCGAGCGCCTGCGCGGCCTGGGCGCCCAGGGCGTGGGCGGCACGCCGCAGGCGCTGGGCGCCTACATCACCGCCGAGACCATCAAGTGGAAGGACGTGGTCAAGGTGTCGGGGGCGAAGCTGGATTGACGGCCTGATAGTCGATTGCCATCTGGGGTATCCATTCGGATGACGTCTTCGGGCTCAAAGCGGTCCTTTGGATGGCTGCTATGTGGGTTGATGCCGTGGCGCGGCAAGGCCGGGGCTGGCGGGCTGGGCGGCCAGAGTGAGGCGCCTGTCCCTGCGG
>JBJXHB010000090.1:0-2522 GCA_046160725.1 Aquabacterium sp. | reverse complement strand
GTTTCATCGTGCGATCCATTCTTTCAGGGGCAACCATTGTTCGAGGTCACGTTCGACGCGGCTTGGTGCCACGTCCCACAGCGTCAGGCCGCGCGCGGCCAGATGCACGTACTGCTGCGTGTCGCGCAGCCTAGCCACCAGCGGCAGGTTCAGCGTGGCCAGGTACTGCTGCAACTGGTCGTTGGAGATCGTGTGTTCGCGCACGCGCATCGCCACCAGCGCCAGGTCGATCTGCGCGGCGCGCGGGTGCGCGCGCAGCGCGCCCAGGAAAGCATGCGTGGCCTGGATGTCGAACAGGCTCGGCTGCAGCGGCACCAGCATCTTGTCGGCAAAACGCAGCACCGCATCCAGCCGCTTGCCGCGCAGCCCGGCCGGCGTGTCCAGCACGACGGGCGTGGTGCCCGTGGGCGGGCGCACGACCTCGTCGTGCACCAGCTCCCAGCCGCGGATCGGCGGCAGCTGCGGCGGCCGCAAGGCCAGCCACTGGCGCGCCGACTGCTGCCGGTCGGCATCGCCGAGCATCACGCCATGGCCCTGGTGGGCCAGCAGCCCGGCCAGGTTGGTGGCCAGGGTGCTCTTGCCGACCCCGCCTTTGGGGTTGGCGACGACGATGACCGGCATGAACGCCTCTCGCGATCGAAGTTCTGGGGCTTCGGTTATGGTAGCGGCGCGCCGCGGCCGGCCGCACCGGGCAAACCCAAGCGCGGTGACACCCCCCGGCGCCCCCCCGCATGCCGCAGATCGTTGTCCTCGTCGCGCACCCGCAGCTGGAAGACTCGCGCGCCAGTCGGGCGCTGATGCACGCCGCCGCCGGCGCCGTCAGCCAGGTGCAGCAGCGCGACCTGTACGCGCTGTACCCCGACTACCTGATCGACGCCGAGGCCGAGCGCGCGCTGCTCGAAGCGGCCGACCTGGTGGTGTGGCAGCACCCGATCCACTGGTACGGCATGCCGCCGCTGATGAAGTTGTGGCTGGACGAGGTGTTCGCCTTCGGCTGGGCCTACGGGCCCGGCGGCACGCGGCTGCGTGGCAAGGACCTGTGGCTGGTGGCCTCCACCGGCGGGCCTGAGGCGTCGTACCGGCCCGACGGCTACAACCGCTACTTCTTCGATGCCTTCCTGCCGCCGTACGAGCAGACGGCCGCGCTGGCGGGCATGCGCTTCCTGCCGCCGCTGCTGATTCACGGCGCGCACCGCGCCAGCGACGCCGAGCTGGCGGCGCAGGCGGCCGTGTTCGCCCAGCGGCTGGGCAGCTGGCCCGACTGGCCGGAGCTGGCCGAGCTTGACACCGCCCGCGCCTGCGAGGTGCCGGCCGACGCACGACCCGCAGCGCAGGACGATTGACCATGGAACACGGCGCCGCCTGGCTGCAGATGAGCCTGCTGTACCTGGGTGCGGCGGTGCTGGCCGTGCCGCTGGCCAAGGCGCTGGGCCTGAGTTCGGTCATCGGCTACCTGGCCGCCGGCATCGCCATCGGCCCGTGGGGGCTGAAGCTGGTCACCGACACGGCGACGATCCTGCACTTTGCCGAGTTCGGCGTGGTGCTGATGCTGTTCCTGGTCGGCCTGGAGCTGGAGCCGCGCCGGCTGTGGGCCATGCGTGGGCCGATCTTCGGCTGGGGCAGCGTGCAGCTGCTTGGCTCGGCGGCGCTGCTGGCCGGCGTCGGCATCGCATTCGGCGCGGACTGGCGCCTGGCGCTGGCCGCCGCGCTCGGGCTGGCGATGTCGTCCACCGCCATCGGCCTGGGCGTGCTGGCCGAGCGCAACCTGATGCCCACGCCCACCGGCCAGGGTGTGCTCGGCGTGATGCTGCTGCAGGACATCGCCGCCATTCCGATCCTGGCGCTGTTGCCGCTGCTGGCCGTGAGCGCGGTCGACGACGGCGGCAGCGGCTGGCGCGACGCGGCGATGGCGCTGGCGGTGGTGGCGCTGATCGTCTTCGGCGGGCGACTGCTGCTGCGCCCGGGCTTTCGCTGGATTGCCGGCAGCAAGACGCCGGAGATCTTCACCGCCGCGGCGCTGCTGCTGGTGGTGGCCACCGCGGCGTTGATGCAGTCGGTGGGGTTGTCGATGGCGCTGGGTGCCTTCCTCGCCGGCGTGCTGCTGGCCGAGAGCGAGTACCGGCGCGAACTGGAGACGGACCTCGAGCCGTTCAAGGGCCTGCTGCTCGGGCTGTTCTTCATCGCCGTGGGCATGAGCATCGACTTTGGCGTGGTGCTGTCGCAGCCGGCCCTGGTGGCCGCGGTGGTGCTGGGCTTCCTGCTGCTGAAGGCGCTGCTGCTGGTGGCGATGGCGCGCTTCATGCCGGTGCCGCTGGCCGAGCGGCCGATGTTCGTCGTGCTGCTGGCGCAAGGCGGCGAGTTCGGCTTCGTCGTCTTCCAGACGGCGGCGTCCGCCGGCGTGATCGCGGCGCCGGCGGCGTCGCTGCTCGTCGCCGCGGTGGCGCTGTCGATGCTGCTGACGCCGCTGCTGCTGGTGGCAAACGAGCGCTGGATCACGCCGCGGCTGGCCGCGCGCGCCGCGG
>JBJXHB010000089.1:0-8537 GCA_046160725.1 Aquabacterium sp. | reverse complement strand
CCTGGTGGTGGCCTGGGACGGGCTGGAGATCCAGGCCACGTTGTACGCGCTGTGGAACCTGCCACCGGTGCTGGCCCGCCTGCGGCTGGGCAGCCTGGCCGCGCAGACCATGGGCGCGGCCGAGACGCAATGGCGGCAGCGCTTCGGCGAGATGGACCGGCGCGACCGCCGCGACCTGCGGCGCATGCGGCGCTTCAGCCGCGTGCTGCTCGGCCCGGACGCCGCGGCGCAGGCCTGGCGCCAGGGCGCCGGCATGAACCTGAGCGAGGTGGTGCAGGCCGTCTGCATGGCCTTGCCGGCGCCTGCCGCCAGGACGCACGCCGCATGACGGTGGCCGGGGCCGAGCGCCTGCGCGCTCAACACTCCTGCGCGTCGCGCCAGCGGTAGTAGCGGATCGATGGCGCCAGGAACCAGGGCTTGCCGCTGTACAGCGGCCGGGTCTGGAAGGCCAGGCCGTCCAGCGCGGTGCGGCCCTCGGCCTGGCCCAGCACCTGCTGGCCCAGGCGCATGCCCAGGTAGCTGCCCATGCCCACGCCGCTGCCGCAGTAGCCCATGGCGTAGTGGATGCCCTCGTGGCAGCCGATGTGCATCAGCTCGTCGAAGGTGTAGGCCACGAAGCCGCACCAGGAGTGGCTGATGCGGGTGTCGCGCAACTCCGGGAACAGCGCGGCCAGGTCGGCATGCAGCAGCGGGCCGCTGACGGCCGGGTCGGTTTCGCTGATCGACACCCGGCCGCCGAAGAGGATGCGCGTGTGGTCCGGCGACGGCCGGTAGTAGAAGACCACCTTGCGCGTGTCGCTGACGATGCGGTTGCGCGGCATCAGGCGCTGCATCAGCTCGGCCGGCAGGGCCTCGGTGGCGATGATGTAGCTGCCGATGGGGATGACCCGGCGGCGCAGCCAGGGCGTCAGCGCGCTGGTGTAGCCATTGGTCGCCACCACCACCTGGCGTGCCGCGACGTCGCCGCGCGGCGTGCGCACGATGTAGCCGGTGCCGTCGCGCTGCAGCCCCAGCGCCGGGCAATGCGCGGCCACCTGCGCGCCGGCGGCCAGCACCCGCTGCAGCAGCCCCTGGTGGTAGCGCGCCGGGCTGACGCTGCCGTGCTGCTCGTAGACCACGCCGCCGAAGTAGGCGTCGGTGCCCAGCTCCGTGCGCTGCTCGGCCCGCGGCACCACATGGGCGCGCACCTCCAGGCCGCGTGGCTGGCTCTCCACCGCCGCCGCCAGGGCCCTGAACTGCGTGGCGTTGTGGGCGGCATGGAAGCGCCCGACCACGCCCCAGTCGCAATCGATGCCCTCAGCGGCGATGAATTCGCCCAGCCAGGCCAGCGAGCGCTGGCCCTCCTGCACGATGGCGGTGGCGCGGGCGGCCCCGTGGCGGCGCGACAGCTCGGCAAAGCCCGGCTTGATGCTGGTGGACACCTGCCCGCCGTTGCGGGTGCTGCAGCCCCAGCCCGCGTCCTCGGCGTCCAGCACCAGGGTGCTGCGGCCGCCGCGGGCCGTGTGCAGCGCAGCCTGCAGGCCGGTGTAGCCGCTGCCGACCACCAGCACGTCCACGCGCGCCGGCAGCGGCGCGGCGGGCAGCTGGGGGCGGGGCGTGTCGTCCCACCAGTACGGGGTCATCTTCGCGCCGGGCGCGAACAGCGGCGATGTCATCGCGCATCCTCCAGGATCAGCTGGGCGGCCCGGTGGGCCACCATCAGTGTCGGTGCATTGGTGTTGCCGGACGTGATGGACGGGAACACCGACGCATCCACCACCCGCAACCCGGCCATGCCGTGCACGCGCAGCCGCGCGTCCACCACTGCCGTCTGCGCATCGGGCCCCATGCGGCAGGTGCCGCAGGGGTGGAACACGGTGCTGGCCTGGGCGCGGATGTGCTGCTCCAGGGCCGCGTCATCCTGCACCGCCGGGCCGGGCGCCAGCTCGGCGTCGATGACATCGGCAAGTGCCGGCGTGGCCGCCAGGCGGCGCAGCCAGCGGCTGCCCTGCAGCAGCAGCGCCAGGTCGCGCGGGTCGGCCAGCGGGTTGGGCTCGATCACCGGGCGGTCGACGCCATCGGGCGCGCCCAGTCGAAGCTGGCCGCGACTGAATGGCCGGCAGGGCTGCGCGCTCAGCAGGAAGCCCGGGAACGGGTCCGGGCTCATCAGCGGCCGCTGCCCGGCCGGCGCGCGGGTGTAGCTCAGCGGCGAGAAGTACAGCTGCAGGTCCGGCCGCGGCGCCTGCGGCTGGCTGCGCACGAAGCCGCCACCCTGGTTGACGCTCAGGGCCAGCGGCCCGCGGCGCGCCAGCGCGTACTGCAGGCCGGCGCGCAGCTTGCCCCACCAGGGCCGCAGCTGCTGGTTGAGCGTCGGCACGCGGGACTGGTACAGATGGTCGATGCACAGGTGGTCCTGCAGGTGGCGGCCGACCGCCGGCAGGGCCTGCCGAACTGGTATGCCGAGCGTGGCCAGCACGTCGGCCGGCCCCAGGCCCGAGTTGTGCAGCAGCAGCGGCGACTGCACCGCGCCAGCGCAGAGGATCACCTCGCGGGCCGCCCGCATCGTGTGCTCGATCCCGCCGCGGCGGTAACGCAGCCCCACCGCGCGGCCGCCCTCGACCTGCACCTGCAGAGCCAGCGCATCGGTCAGCACCTGCAGGTTGGGCCGCCGCAGCGCCGGGCGCAGCCAGGCCCGGGCCGCGGACATGCGGCGGCCGCCGGCCATCGTCAGCTCGTAAGGGCCGATGCCCTCGGCGCTGTCGCCGTTGAAGCCGTGGTTGACCGGCAAGCCCAGCTGCTGGCCGGCCCGCTGCCAGGCCTGGCCCAGCGGGTGCAGCTGCGCCGACACGTCGCTGACCTGCAGCGGCCCGGCTCGGCCGCGCAGCGGATGCGGCGCGCCCAGGAAATGCTCCAAGGCGATGAAGTGCGGCAGCACGTCGGCCCAGCCCCAGCCGGGGTTGCCCTCGTCGCGCCAGTCGTCGTAGTCCTGCGGCAGGCCGCGGATGTAGACCATGGCATTGATGGCGCTGCTGCCGCCCAGCACCTTGCCGCGCGGCCAGTAGCCGCGCCGGCCGGCCAGCGCGGCCTGGGGCTCGGTCTGGAACATCCAGTTCAGCGACGGGTCGTAGAACGACAGGCCGTAGCCGATGGGCACCTGCACCCGCCAGCGCTGGTCGGTGCCACCGGCCTCCAGCAGGCAGACCCGGTGGCGGCCGTCGGCGCTGAGCTGCTCAGCGAGCACGCAGCCGGCCGAGCCGGCACCGATGATCAGGTAGTCGCAATCGGGCTCGGCCACGGGCACAGGGTGCCACAGGCGGCACGCGGGCCGGCAGGCCCACTTTGGAGGATTCGACAGTCCACCCCGCGCGGCCCGACCGGCGGGCCGATGCGGCCACGGCGTCGCGTCGGGTCAGCCGGCGCGTAGGCCGGCCAGCACCTGCTCCAGGCTCTGAACGCCGTGTTCGATCTGGGCCGGCGTGACGCCGCCGAAGCCCAGCACCAGGCCATGCTCGGCAACCGGCGCGATGGCAAAGCGCTCGATCGCCGACACCGTGACCTGGCGCTGCGCCGCAGCCGCCACCACCGCGCGTTCCGGCAGGCCGGGCGCCAGCCGGCCGATGGTGTGCAGGCCGCTGGCGCTGGGCACGATGTCCAGGGCACCGGTCAGCCGGGCGCGCGCGGCATGGCACAGGGCGTCGTGGCGCTCGGCGTACAGGGTGCGCATGCGCCGCAGGTGGGCGCCGAAATGCCCCTCGTCGATGAAGGAAGCCGTCACCGCCTGCGTGTGCGTGGGAACGCCGTGGACGACGCGGCTGAGGATGGCCGACAGCGGGTCCACCAGCGCCGGCGGCGCCAGCAGCCAGCCCAGCCGCAGCGACGGGAACAGCGACTTGCTGAAGGTGCCGACATAGACCACCCTGCCCTGCGCATCCACGCTCTTCAGCGTGGGCAGCGGCGGGCCGGCAAAGGCGAACTCGCCGTCATAGTCGTCCTCGATGATCCAGGCGCCCTCGTCGCTGGCCGCCTGCAGCAGCGCCATGCGGCGCGGCAGGCTCATCACCGTGCCCAGCGGCTGCTGGTGCGACGGCGTCACGAAGGCCAGGCGGAAGCGCGGCGCCAGCCGCAGGCCCTGGTCCACGCACAGGCCCTGCTCGTCCACCGGCACCGGCACCAGCTCGGCGCCGGCCGCCACCAGGCTGTTGCGCGCGCCGATGGCGCCCGGGTTCTCGAACCACACCGGGTCGCCCGGGTCCAGCAGCATGGACGCCACCAGCTGAAACGCCTGCTGCGCACCACCGACGATGAACACCTGGCCGGCGTCGCAGGTGATGCCGCGGTTGGCGCGCAGGTGCAGCGCGATGGCCTGGCGCAGCGGCGCATGGCCCAGCGGGTCGCCGTAGCCCATCAGGTCGCCACGGCTGCTGCGCCAGTGGCGCGCGGCCAGCCGCGCCCACTGCGCCATCGGAAACGCCTCGAAGGCCGGCAACGCCGTGGTGAAGGCCCGCGCAACCGCCGGCAGTCGCGGCCGGTCGGCAAAGCGGCCCAGGGCCTGCGCGGTCAGTGCCGACAGGCGCGGCGGTGCCGCCACCGCGCCCGGTGCGGCGCCCGCGGACGTCTGGCCCCGGCCGGCCGCTGCGGCGGGCGCGTGGCAGACATAGGCCCCGGCGCCGACGCGCGACGCGATCAGCCCCTCGGCCGTCAGCCGGTCATAGGCCTCGATCACCGTGGTGCGCGACAGCCGCAGCTCCTGCGCCAACGTGCGGCTGGCCGGCAGCCGCTCGCCGGGCGCGAAGGCGCCGCCGACGATCAGCTCGCGCAGGGCGATGTGCAGCTGGCTGCTGACCGCCCGTGGCGCGGTGGGGTCGACGCGGATCGACAGCAGGGCCGCGCCGCCGGCGCGCTTCACCATCGATCCAATCCGGCAGGATGCATGCGGAAAACGGTAGCACGCGCCCGGGCCGTGCCGGCCCCGCGGTGGCAAACGGTCTGCCGCTTGAACCAAAGTGGACCTGTCGGCGCCCCATGCCGCTGGCGATGATGGCCCGGACCACACGGCCGCCGACCGACCGATCGGCAGCCGGCCCGCACCCACCCGACCCACGCCGCCATGAGAGTCCACCGCATCGAGACCTTCTGCCGCGACGAGGTCGGCTTCGTGCGGGTGACCACCGACGACGGTGCCCAGGGCTGGGGCCAGGTGTCGACCTATCACCCGGACATCTCGGCGCTGGTGCTGCACCGGCAGGTGGCGCCGTGGGTGCTGGGCCAGGACGCACGCGACATCGCGGCGCTGGTGGACCGGGTCTGCGAGCGCGAGCACAAGTTCCCCGGCTCGCACCTGTACCGCGCCATCGGCGGCGTGGACACCGCGCTGTGGGACCTGCTGGGCCACGTGGAAGGCAAGCCCGTCTGCGCCCTGCTGGGCGGCACGCCCGGGCCCCTGCGGGCCTATGCGTCGTCGATGAAGCGCGACATCACGCCGGCCGACGAGGCGGCGCGCTTTGCGCGGCTGCGCGAGCGGCACGGCTTTGACGCCTTCAAGTTCCGCGTCGGTGCGGAATGCGGCCACGACCAGGACGAGTGGCCCGGCCGCACCGAGGCCATCGTGCCGGCGGTGCGCCAGGCCCTGGGCGACGACGCCACGCTGCTGGTGGATGCCAACAGCTGCTATAGCCCGGCGCGCGCCATCGAAGTCGGCCGCCTGCTGGAGCAGCACGGCGTGTGCCACTTCGAGGAACCCTGCCCCTACTGGGAAATGGACCAGACGCGCCAGGTGCGCGAGGCGCTGGCCCTGGACATCACCGGCGGCGAGCAGGACAACTACCTGCCGGCCTGGGCGCACATGTTCGCCATCGGCGCCGTGGACGTGGCGCAACCGGACGTCAGCTACATGGGCGGGATGGTGCGCACGCTGCGCGTGGCCCGCATGGCGCAGGCGGCCGGCCTGCCGGTGACGCCGCACAGCGCGAACCTCTCGCTGGTGACGCTGTTCACCATGCACCTGCTGCGCGCCCTACCCAACGCCGGGCCGTACCTGGAGCTGTCGATCGAGGGGCCGGACTACTACCCCTGGCAGGAGGGCCTGTTCGTCGAGTCGCCCTACGGCGTGCGCAACGGCCAGGTGCAGGTGACCGACCAGCCCGGCTGGGGCATGCAGGTGCACCCCGGCTGGCTGGCCGGTGCCACCCGGCAGGTCAGCGAGCGAACCTGAGGCCACCCATGCCCCAGTACCTGGCCCTGGTATCGGTCGTGGTCCGCGACTACGACGAGGCCATCGACTTCTATGTCAACCGGCTCGGCTTCACGTTGGCCGACGACACCTACCAGCCGGCACAGGACAAGCGCTGGGTGGTGGTGATGCCGCCGGGGGCCCGCGAGTCGGGCATCCTGCTGGCCCGGGCCGGCAACGACCACCAGCGCAGCCGCATCGGCGACCAGACGGGCGGCCGGGTCGCCCTGTTCCTGTACACCGACGACTTCTGGCGCGACTACCGGGCCTACTCGGCGAAGGGCGTCGTGTTCGTGCGGGAGCCCAAGGTCGAGCCCTATGGCACCGTGGCCGTCTTCCAGGACCTGCACGGCAACCTGTGGGACCTGGTGCAGCCACGGCAGCCCGCCACCGCGGCCTGAAGCGCCGCCACGGCGGGCGCCGCGCCGCGGCATCCCACACAATGCCCCGCTCCACCACCGAGGCATGCCCGTGATCGTCGAACGCATCTGGACCGGCAACAGCTACCGCAACTACAACTACCTGGTGGCCTGCGCCGAGACGGGCGAGGCCCTGGCCATCGACCCGCTGGACCATGGAAAGTGCCTGCAGGCGGCCAAGGTGCGCGGCTGGCAGATCACCCAGGTGCTCAACACCCATGAGCACCACGACCACACCGGCGGCAATGCCGCGGTGGTGGCGGCCACCGGCGCCAAGGTCATCGCCCACCACCAGGCCGGCGCGCGCATACCGGGCATGGACCGCGGCGTGAAGGCCGGCGACGTGATCAAGGTCGGCCGCACCGTGGAGCTGGAGTGCCTGGACACGCCCGGCCACACGATTTGCCACATCTGCCTGCGCGCGCACGGCGACCAGGCCGCCCTGTTCAGCGGCGACACCCTGTTCAACGCCGGCGCCGGCAACTGCCACAACGGCGGCAACGTGGCCGACCTGTACCGCACCTTCGCGCAGCAGATCGCCCGCATGCCGGACGACACCCGGGTGTATGCCGGGCATGACTACATCGAGAACAACCTGCGGTTCACGCTGGCGCGCGAGCCGGGCAATGCCGCCGCCCAGGCCTGGCTGCCGCGGGTGGCGGGGCACGACGCCGCCCAGGCGCACGTGACCACCCTGGGCGACGAGCGGCAGTTCAACACCTTCATGCGGCTGGACAACGCCGGCGTCATCGCCGGGCTGCGCGCGACCTTTGCGGACCTGCCAGCACAGCCGGACGCCCAGACCGTCTTCACCAAACTGCGCGAGCTGCGCAACACCTGGTAGCACCACCATGGCCGGACGCGGCATACCGATGGACGAGGCGCTGTACCAGTATCTGGTCAGCCATGGCGTGCGCGAGCACCCGGCGCAGGTGGCGCTGCGCGCCGCCACGGCGGCCCACCCGCATGCGGGCATGCAGATATCGCCAGACCAGGGCCAGTTCATGGGCCTGCTGGTCAAGCTGCTCGGCGTGAAGCGCGCCGTCGAGGTGGGCGTGTTCACCGGCTACAGCGCGCTGACCGTGGCCCTGGCCCTGCCCGACGACGGCACCCTGCTGGCCTGCGACATCAGCGACGACTACACCGCCATCGGCCGGCCGTACTGGCAGCAGGCCGGCGTGGCGCACAAGATTGACCTGCGCATCGCGCCGGCCACCCAGACCCTGGACGCCGAGCTGGCCGCCGGCGCCGCCGGCAGCGTGGACTTCATGTTCATCGATGCGGACAAGACCGGCTACGACGCCTACCTGGAGCGCGGCCTGCAGCTGCTGCGCCCGGGCGGCCTGATCGCCATCGACAACACCCTGTGGAGCGGCGCCGTGGCCCGCCCGGCCACCAGCGACGACACCGCCGCCCTGCAGCGGCTGAACGCCAAGCTGCATGCCGACGAGCGGGTGGACATCGCCATGCTGGCGATTGGCGACGGGGTGACGTTGGTGCGGAAGCGGTAGGGGCCGCGACGCTGCCTGGCATCCGCGCCGCAACCACGGTACCCGGGACACATCCCTGCACGAAGGAGACCACCATGGATCTTGGAGCGTTTTCGATCAGCCTCGCGGTCAAGGACATCGCGGCATCGAGAGACTTCTACGAGAAGCTGGGTTTCACCGTCTTCGGCGGCGACCAGGCCCAGCGGTGGCTCATCATGAAGAGCGGCACGACGCTGATCGGCCTGTTCCAGGGCATGTTCGAGAAGAACATGCTGACCTTCAACCCCGGCTGGGACAGCGATGCAAAGAACCTGCCGGACTTCGTGGACGTCCGCCGGATCGAGGAGACGCTAGCGGCCCGCGGCATCCCGATAGGACAGCGCGCGGACCCCGCGACCGTCGGCCCGGCCTACATCACCG
>JBJXHB010000088.1:0-51459 GCA_046160725.1 Aquabacterium sp. | reverse complement strand
GGCAGCCCCGCCCTGCCGACCACCGACGACCCGGTGCAGGCGCTGCTGAACCGCACCTGGCGGCCGACACTGTCGGTGACGGGTGCCGAGGGCTTCCCGGACCTGTCGAACGCCGGCAATGTGCTGCGGCCCTACACCGCGTTCAAGCTGAGCCTGCGCCTGCCGCCGCTGGTGGACGCCGGCGCGGCGGCGCAGACCATCAAGACGCTGCTGGAGGACAACGCGCCCTACCAGGCCCGGGTGACGTTTGCAGCCGACGGCCGTGCCGGCGCACACGGCGCCACCGGCTGGAACGCGCCCAGCCTGGCACCCTGGCTGGCGCAGGCGCTGGACGACGCGTCGCGCGCGCACTGGGGGGCGCCGCTGGGCTACATCGGCCAGGGCGGCACGATCCCGTTGATGAGCCTGCTGCAGCAGGGCTTCCCGGCGGCGCAGATGATGGTCTGCGGTGTGCTCGGTCCGAAGAGCAACGCCCATGGGCCGAACGAGTTTTTGCACCTGGCCTATGCCAAGCGGCTCACGGCGGCGGTGGCGGCCGTGGTGGCTGCCCATCCGGCGTGATCGGGGCGTTGCCGAGGGCCAGGGATTACCCGATGTGGGGTTACCCGCGCACCCCCGGAATGAGGGGGTCACAGGTCACGTCCGGTCACTACGATGGGCACTCTCTCTCACAAATCGAGGAAATCGATCATGTTCCATTCCTTCGCACCCCGGTCCGTGGCCTTCGCTGCTGCGCTTCTGCTGGCGGCAGCCGGCGCCCAGGCCAAGGGCGCGCTCGGCGGCGCCAACGTGCTCTCGGGCAAGGCGGGCGGCCCTGTCGCTCTCGCCGGCTTCACCGACTATTCCTTCAATGTGGCTGGCATCTTCAGCAACGAAGGGCTGGGCAATGCGCTGAACGAAGTCCACAACCTGATCGTCGGCGCCAACGCACATGTCATCGGCATCGGCTGGGACGTCACGATCTTTGCGGACTCGCCGAGCTGGCTGTCGGAGATGGTGGTCAATTTCGGTTCGACCAGCACCGGTTTCGTCAACCTCACGGTCGGCATCGGTGACGACGCCCCCGGCACGCAGTCCTATTCCAGCGGTGGCGTGATCGACATCGTCGGTCTGGCCCTGGACTTCAACGTGGACGCCGACGGCAAGCTGCGCATGGAGTTCTTCGAGTCGTTCAACGACTTCGCCGGTGACTGGGATGGCCGTTGGCTGTCCGGCGCCCTGAACATCCGTGTCGAGGGCGTCGTGCCCGAGCCGTCGACCTACGCGCTGATGGGCCTGGGCCTGGCCGGCGTGGCCGCCTGGGCGCGCCGCCGCAGCCAGAAGCAGGCCTGATGGTCTGACAAGCCCGGTCGGCGTCTGCGCCGGCCGAGGTTACGGCCAGTCCCGCGAACCCGCTTCTGCCGCAAGGCACGGCGGGTTCGCTGCTTTCAGCTTGACCGAAATGCCGGGCGCGCCGGCCTCAGCGCATGCTGAAGCCAGTGGCCGTCAAGGGCCCCACCAGGTCCTCCAGCAACGGCACCAGCGGCTTCAGCTCGCGGTAGCGGCTGGCCGTGCGCGCCGCATAGCCGAAGAAGCGCGGCAGGTCGTCGCTGTAGTGCGGCTTGCCGTCCCGGTGCTTCAGGCGGCAGAACACGCCCATGATGCGCAGGTGCCGTTGCAGGCCCATCCACTCGATGGCGCGCCAGCAGGCCCCGAAGTCGCCGGCCATCGGGTGGTCGCCCAGCACCCCGGCGCCGCGGGCGGACTGCCACCAGCGGATGGCCCAGTCGATCTCGCGTTCCTCGTCCCAGCTGACGAAGGCGTCACGCAGCAGCGAGGCGATGTCGTAGGTGACGGCACCGCGCACCGCGTCCTGGAAGTCCAGCATGGCCAGGCCGCCATCAACGCACATCAGGTTGCGCGGCATGTAGTCGCTGTGCACCAGGCAGCGCGGCTGGGCCAGGGCCTCCTGGACGAGGGCTTCGCACACCGCATCCCAAGACCGCTGCTGAACCGCGGACCACGTCCGGCCGTGTTCCTGCTGCACGCACCACTGCGGAAACAGCGCCATCTCCGCACGCATCAAGGTCGCATCGTGCTCGGGCAGGCCAGTCGCGGCTGCACCGGCTTGCAGCCGTACCAGCAACGCGATTGCCTGCCCCATCAGCTGGTCGGTCCGGGCCGGGTCGGCGCCCCGCAGCGCGGCCATCAGCGGCAGCGGGCCGAGGTCATCCAGCAACACGAAGCCCGACGCCGCGTCACAGGCGTGGACGCGCGGCGCGGGCAGCCCGGCGGCCTGCAAGCGCCCGGCAACGTCGACAAAGGCCCTCACGTCCTCGAGTGGCGGTGGCGCATCCATCACGATCCAGCTGCGGCCCGCGCCGTCCACGCGCCAGTAGCGGCGGAAGCTGGCGTCCTCGGATGCCGGGCGCCGCGTGGCCAAGGTCAGGCCGTGCTGCGCCGCCAGCGACGCCAGCCACTGCTCAAGGGCCTGTTCGCGCGCGGTCGTGCCGGCGGCCGTGGCCGCGGGGCTGGATGGTGTGCTCGTGGTGCCGTGGGACATCGGCCAAGGATAATCCAGCGTTTGCGCCCGCTCCGGCGCGCCACATTCCTGCGGCCGGCGCCTAGCGCCTCCGCATCGTGCCTCGCCTCTGACCCCCGTGCGCCTGCCGCCCCTCGACTGGCCCAAGCCCTTTCCGCGTTCGCTGCGTCGCGTGGCCGCCGCTGCCATCGGGCTCGCGGGTTGCGCGGCGGCGCTGGCGCAATCGGTGGCCCCAACGGCACTGCCATCCGATCCTGCACCGGCCGCGTTGCCGCTTCGGCTGGAACCCAAGCTGCGCCCGCTGCCGCGGGGTGAGGCCCTGCGGCGGCTGCCGCTGTTCCTGCGCGCCGACCAGCTGCGCGTGCGGCCGGACCTGGACGCCGTGGCCGAGGGGCACGTGGAGTTTCGCCGTGGCGGCAGTGTCATCCGGTCCGACCGGCTGGATTACGACCATGCCCTGGACCGGGCCCATGCCCGCGGTGGCGTGCGCATCGAGCGCGACGGCAACCGATACCAGGGCAGCGAACTGCAGCTGGAGGTGCAGCGATTCGAGGGCTTCCTGCTCGAGCCGCAATACGAGTTCGCGCGCACCGGCGCGGGCGGGCGGGCCGAGCGCATCGACTTCCTGGACAGCGCGCGCTCCATGGCGCGCGGTGCCACCTATTCCAGTTGTCCGCGCGACGGCGGCCAGCAACCGGACTGGCAGCTGGTGACCCAGCGCGTGCGCCTGGACTTTGACGCCAACGAAGGTATTGCCGAGGGCGCGGTGCTGCGCTTTCTGGGCGTGCCCATCCTGGCCCTGCCGGTGCTGAGCTTTCCGTTGACCGACGAGCGCCGCTCCGGCTGGCTGCCGCCCCGGCTGGGCATCGACAGCAAGAGCGGCGTCGAGCTGGCCGTGCCGTGGTACTGGAACATCGCGCCGCAGCGCGATGCCACGCTGACGCCGACCGTCCGCACCCGGCGTGGTTTCGGCATCGAGGGCGAGTTCCGCTACCTGTCGCCACGCTGGCGCGGCGAGGTTGCGCTGGACTGGCTGCCGGACGACCGGGTGGCCGGACGCAGCCGGCTGGCCGGGCGCCTGGACCATGAGGGGGACGGCCCGGTCGGCAGCTGGTACCGGCTGCAATGGCGGCATGTCTCGGACAACGACCACTGGAAGGACTTTCCGGGTGCGTTGCAGATGCTGACACCCCGCCTGCTGCCGGCGGATGCCCGCGCCGAGCGAACGCTGGCCACGCCTTGGGGCCCGGCGCTGGCTTATGCACGCGTGCAGCGCTGGCAGGTGTTGCAGTCGGCCGATGCCGCCATCACCGTGCCCTACCAGCGCAGCCCCCAGCTCGGGCTGCTCTGGTCGGGTGCGCCTGCAGCCGGCTGGCAAGCCCGGCTCCAATCTGAGGTTAACCGGTTCACCTTGGCCGACCCGGCCGATGTTCGCCCGCAGGGCTGGCGTGCCCATGTCCTGGCGGACTTGCGGCGCCCCTTCGGCGGCAGCGCCTGGTGGGTGACGCCGCGCCTGGATCTGAATGCGGCTGCCTATGCGGTGGATCGTCCAAACACCGAGGGCCAGCGGCGCATGTCCCGCGTCCTGCCCAGCGTCGGGCTGGAGGCTGGCCTTGTCCTGGAGCGCCGCACGCGCTGGTTCGGCCAGGCCATGCAGCAGACCCTGGAGCCGCGCCTGCAGTACGTGAACACGCCCTTTCGGGCCCAGGCCCGGCTGCCCAACTTCGATGCGGCCAACCGTGACTTCAACCTGCTGTCGGTGTTCGCGGATGCCGACTTCAGCGGCATCGACCGCGTGGCCGATGCGCACCGCCTCACCTTGGGCGCGACGACGCGGCTGACCGATGCCACCACCGGCGCGGAAGTGTTGCGGCTGAGCGTGGCCCAGCGCGTGCCGCTGCGGGACCAGCAGGTCACGCTGACCGCAGATGGCCAGGATGGCCCGGCATCCAAGCGCCAGGTGTCCGATCTGCTTGTCGAGGGCCGCTCGACGGTTTGGCCCGGCTGGACGGTGGAGGGCGCCATGCAGTACGACCCCGATCAGGCGCGCCTGACGCGCTCGATCCTGGCCGCGCGCTGGCATCCGGCGCCGTTCCAGACCGTGGGTGCCACCTATCGACTGGCGCGCGGCCTGTCCGAGCAGATGGAGCTGGGCTGGCAGTGGCCGCTCTATCGCGGGCGTGCGCAGCCGGTGGGCGCGGCGGGCGGCTGCGGCGGTACGCTCTATGGCGTGGGCCGCATCAACTACAGCCTGCGCGACAGCCGCATCACCGACTCCATCGTCGGGCTGGAATACGACAGCGGATGCTGGATCGCACGGGTGGTGGCCGAGCGGCTGTCCACCGGACGAAGCGATGCCACCACACGGCTGATGCTGCAGCTGGAACTGGTTGGCCTGTCGCGGCTGGGGTCCAACCCGCTGCAGACCTTGAAGGACAATATCCCCGGTTACCGCCTGCTGCGCGAGCCGCGCGGCGCGGCCGATTCCTCAACGATCTCGCCATGATTCCAACCTTCCGTGCTGCGTTGGTTGCCCTGTCGCTGACCTGTGCCCTTGCGCCGTCGGTGGCCCAGCGCACCATTCGCGTGGGCGACTACATCGTCGCTGTGGTCAATGCCGATCTGGTGACCGCCTTTGAGGTTGAGCAGCGCCTGGCCACGGTGCGCGAGCAGGCCACCCGTGCCGGCGCGCGCCTGCCGCCCGACGACACCCTGCGCAAGCAGGTGGTCGATGCCCTGATCGAGGACCGCGTGATCGTCACTTTTGCGCGCGACAGTGGGCAGAAGGTGGATGACGCCGAGCTCGACCGCGCCGTCGGCGCCGTTGCGGCGCAGAACCAGCTGACGCTGGACCAGCTGCGCGAGCGCCTGCGCGAGGAGGGGACCGACATCGGGCGCTTCCGCGCCAACCTGCGCGACCAGATCATGGTCGAGCGGGTTCGCGAGCGCGAGGTCAACAGCCGCATCCGCATCACCGATGCCGATGTCGACAAGCAGGTGGAGAAGCGGCGCGCCGATGCGGCCAGTGAAGGCGAGCTCAATCTGGCCCAGATCCTGGTCAGCGTCGCAGAGGGCGCCTCTGCAGACGAGCTGGCACGCCGGCGTGAACGCGCAGAGCAGGCGATGAAACGCGTCAAGGCCGGCGAGGACTTCGGGCTGGTTGCGCGCGAACTGTCGGAGGATGCCAACCGTGAGAAGGGTGGTGAGATCGGCCCGAAGCTCATCAGCCGCCTGCCGGACCTGTTTGTCGAGGCGACCAAGGCGGTTGCCCAAGGCCAGGTCACACCGGAGCCCGTGCGCAGCGGCGCCGGCTTCCACATCCTGAAGGTGCTGCAGCGGACCGATGGTGCGGCCTTCAAGACCACCCAGACCCGCGCCCGGCACATCCTGCTGCGGCCGTCCGAGCGGGCCGACTCGGCTGCGCTGGTCCAGCGCATGGAAGGCATCCGGCGTCAGATCCTGCGTGGCGAACGCCGCTTCGAAGACTTGGCGCGGGAGCTGTCGGAAGACGGCACCGGCGCCAACGGCGGCGACCTGGGCTGGACCGCGGCCGGCGCCTTTGTGCCGGAGTTCGAGACGGCGCTGAATGCGCTGGCGCCGGACGGCCTGTCCGAGCCCGTCGTGTCGCGCTTCGGCGTCCACCTGATCCAGGTCCTGGAGCGGCGCGAGACCACCCTTGATATCCGTGAGGTACGAGATCAGGCGCGCAACCAGTTGCGGGAGCAGCGGTTCGAGTCGGCCTTTGTGGAATGGGCACGCGAGCTGCGGCAACGGGCCTACGTCGAACTGCGCGAGCCTCCGGTGTGATGGCCGCTGGGCCGGCACGCGGCTCTTAGTGGCAGGGGCAGGCGTCCATGGCACATGTGGCCCGCAAGCGCTTCGGCCAGCACTTTCTGGTTGATGCCGGCGTCATCGGCTCCATCGTCGCGGCCATTGCACCGCGTCCCGGCCAGGCCCTGGTCGAGATCGGACCCGGTTTGGGCGCCTTGACCCAGCCCCTGCTCGAGCGATGTGGCGCGCTGACCGTCATCGAGCTGGACCGGGACCTGGCGCAGCGCTGGCGCTCGCGCCAGGGCGTGACCGTCATCCAGGCCGATGCGCTGATGGTGGATTTCACCGCGCTGGCGACGGCGGCCGGCCAGCGCCTGCGGGTGGTGGGCAACCTGCCCTACAACATCTCGACGCCGATCCTTTTTGCGCTGGCGCAGGCGGTGGACCAGGTCTCGGACCAGGTCTTCATGCTCCAGCGCGAGGTCGTGGACCGGATGGTGGCGCAGCCTGGAAACAGCGACTTTGGCCGCTTGAGCGTGATGCTGCAGTGGCGCTATGACATGGAAAGGCTGCTGACCGTCCCGCCAGCGGCGTTCGACCCGCCGCCCCGAGTGGACTCGGCCGTGGTGGCGATGTGGCCCAAGGCGCAACCGCCGGTGGTCGACATCACGCTGTTGCGGGAGCTGGTCACCGCGGCCTTCTCGCAACGGCGCAAGCTTTTGCGGCACAGCCTGGGACGGTGGCTCCAGCAACGCGGTGTGGCGGTCGACTTCGACCTGCAGCGCCGGGCAGAGGAAGTGCCCGTGGACCAGTACGTGGCACTGGCACAGGCGATGACATCCGGCCATGAAAAAGCGGCCCCGCAGGGCCGCTCGTCCTGATGCCGAAAGCCGCGGTCAGGCCGCGTTGAGCCACATCGCGGTATCGAACGCGCTGCTCCTCAGCGGCATGTTCATGCCGAAGTTCGGGTTGACGCCACTCTTGCTCACCGGCTTGGGCGGCGGGGTGGCCTCGGCCACACGCTCCCAAGGGTTGACGTCCGAGGCACGAGCGACGGCAAAGGAGTAGAAGCAGCGAAACGCAATCCGACGCTCGGCCCAGAAGTCCGCTGCATCACGGAAGGCATCGAGCAGTTGCTCGCGCGCCTCGCGGTCGAAACGCGGGTTGTCTGGCAACTGGTCCAGCACCACGACGAACCCCGGCTGCGGACCCGACTTGTGGACCAGGTCGGTCATGCAGTCGAACAGCGCGTCGAGGTTCTTGCCGAAGTGCGCGGGGAACAAGAAGGCCTCCGCGATCTTGTCCAGTATGTCCTGCTTGGACTGCGCCTCGCCGAGGTTGGCATAGAGGAAATGCTGGCCGGACAGCTCGGCGGCCGACATCAGGTCCTCGATCCGAAACGCTCGGATCGCCTGCACGATATTGGGACGGGTGCTCTGCAGTTGCATGATCACAGGCCTCCAGGAACGGTGACGGAAGATGGATTCAAACGCTTGACCGACGTTCACTGCACGATGCGTTTGAAGCTGGTGTAGTGATCGGCGGTGTAGTAACAGGCCTCAGGTCGGCTGGGTGGCTCTCCGCCGCAGACGATGCGCCGTGCACCACGATGGCGCACGCCGGGCGTCCGGACGGTGTATTCCCGATAGAAGCCACGCTGCCGGGCCGGCAATTGCCGTTCGCGGTTGCCAAACACCGTCCCGTCCTTGTCGTACGGAAACGGACCACCGGAACGAATCAACCGCTCGGTCTCGCGCGCCTGCGCTGGAAGGTCCGACGACGAAATCGTCGCCGAATCGCCCAGCGGAGCCCTGGCCCAGGCTGTAGTGGCGGATACCACCACAGCCAGAAATAGTGAAGCGAGCCCTAACCTACGACTAGAGGCTCGCCGTCCTGATTGCACGGCCAAGTCCACGGGAAAACCCTAAAACCTGAACGTGCGATGGTACCCAAAAGGGGGAGAAAACTCAAGCGCGATTTCCGACTCGGTCCTGGGCTTCAGTATTGTGTGCGTGCGCACACATTCTAAAATTGCTTGTTTTCAACTGACATTGCCGCGTTGCAACAACTTTCGCATCTGCGGCGATGGATCATCTTGGGTCCACCCCCCCCTGTTCCGGGAGGGAGATTGCGGGCCTGCACAATTTCGGTGCACTCGGCTCGCCGTTGTGGACCCGACCGCACCCCATCACAGGCGAAAACACCGCTGAGCCGCCCGGAGCGGCAGCTTGGCGGGCGTGGCAGGCCGGTGCTCCGGCCTGCCACCGTCACCGGTGGGCGTTGGCGTCCGCGACGGTCAATGCCGTCATATTAACGATGCGTCGGACCGTCGTCGATGGCGTCAGGATGTGCACCGGCTGGGCGGCGCCCAACAACACCGGCCCGATGGCGATGCCACCACCGGCAGCCGTCTTGAGCAGGTTGTAGGCAATGTTGGCCGCGTCGATATTTGGCAGCACCAGCAGGTTGGCGTCGCCGTGCAACGTGGTGCGCGGCATCAGCTTCAGGCGCGCTGCGCCATCCAGCGCGACATCGCCGTGCATCTCCCCGTCCACCTCCAGCCACGGTGCCTCGGTGCGCAGCAGGGCCAAGGTGCGCCGCATCTTCAGCGCCGACGGCAGGTCGCTGGACCCGAAATTGCTGTGCGACAACAGGGCTGCCTTGGGCGCAATGCCGAAGCGGCGCATCTCCTCGGCTGCCAGCACCGTGATCTCGGCCAACTCCTCGGCACTCGGGTCGGCGTTGACATGGGTGTCCACCAGGAACAGCTGGCGGCCCGGCAACAGCAGGCCGTTCATGCAGGCATAGACCTGCACATCCTGCGGCGTACTGGGCGAGCCGCCATGGCGCTTGCCGATCACCTGATCGATGTAGTGCAGGTGCTGGTGGGTGGTGCCCCAGGTGCCACACAACAAACCGTCGACCTGGCCCTTGTGCAACAGCATGGCGCCGATCAGGGTCAGCCGTCGACGCATCTCGATCTTGGCCATCGGCGCTGATACGCCACGCCGCTCGGTCATCTGGTGATAGGTCTGCCAGAAGTCGCGATAACGGTCATCGTGCTCGACGTTGACCACGTCATAGTCGGCGTCCTGCTGAAGGCGCAGGCCGAAGCGCTGGATGCGTTCGGCGATCACCGCCGGACGGCCGATCAACGTGGGCCGTGCCAGCCTTTCGTCGACCACCACCTGGGCGGCGCGCAGCACCCGCTCTTCCTCGCCCTCGGCATAGGCAACCCGCTTGCGATTGGACGACTTGGCAAGGTCGAAGATCGGCTTCATCGTCGTGCCGGAGGCATAGACGAAGCCCTGCAGCCGCTCGCGATAGGCCGTGTAGTCGGTGATCGGCCGTGCGGCCACGCCGGACTCGGCGGCGGCTCGTGCAACGGCCGGCGCGATCATCATCATCAGCCGAGGGTCAAAGGGCTTGGGTATCAGGTACTCCGGCCCGAAGGACAGCGTCGCGCCGGCATAGGCCGCCGCCACCACCTCGCTCTGCTCGGCCTGAGCCAGGTCGGCAATGGCCTGCACCGCGGCCACCTCCATCGAATCGTTGATGGTCGTGGCGGCGCAGTCCAGCGCACCCCGGAAGATGTACGGAAAGCACAGGACGTTGTTGACCTGGTTCGGATAGTCGGTCCGGCCGGTGGCCATGATGGCGTCGCTGCGGACCGCCTGGACCTCCTCCGGCATGATCTCCGGCGTCGGGTTGGCCAGCGCAAAGATCAGCGGCCGCGGCGCCATGGCCGCCACCATCGGCGGCTTCAGCACGCCGCCGGCGGACAGGCCCAGGAAGACGTCGGCATCGGCCATCACCTCGCCCAATGTCCGAAGCGGCGTGTCCTGGGCGAACATCGCCTTGTCCGGATCCATCAGCTCGGTGCGGCCCTTCCACACCACGCCGGCCAGGTCGGTGACCCAGATGTGCTCGCGTGGCAGGCCGAGCTTGACCAGCAGGTTCAGGCAGGCCAGTGCCGCCGCCCCGGCACCCGACGCCACGAGCTTGATCTGCCGGATGTCCTTGCCGATCACTTTCAGGCCGTTCGTCAGTGCCGCGCCGACGACGATGGCCGTGCCGTGCTGGTCGTCGTGGAAAACCGGAATCCGCAACCGCTCGCGCAGCTTGCGCTCGACATAGAAGCAGTCGGGCGCCTTGATGTCCTCGAGGTTGATGCCGCCAAAGGTCGGCTCCAGCGCGGCAATGATTTCGACCAGCCGGTCCGGGTCCTTCTCGGACAGTTCCAGGTCAAAGACATCGATGCCGGCGAACTTCTTGAACAGGACGGCCTTGCCTTCCATCACCGGCTTGGCCGCCAGCGGCCCGATGTCACCCAGCCCCAGGACAGCCGTGCCGTTGGTGACCACCGCCACCAGATTGCCACGGGCCGTGTAGCGCAGCGCCGTCGATGGGTCGGCCGCGATCTCCTCGCAGGCCGCCGCGACGCCGGGCGAATAGGCCAGCGCCAGGTCGCGCTGGTTGACCAGTTGCTTGGTCGGACTGATGGCGATCTTCCCCGGTGTCGGGAACTCGTGGTACTCCAGCGCCTGGCGGCGCAGTTCGGTGCGGCGTTCTTCGTAGGTGGACATGGGGCGGCCAACAAGGCGTAGGAAGCGGACGTCTGGCAGTGTCCCGCAGCGGACAGCGCGTGCCGATGCGAGGAAGTGCTTACGGAGGGCATCGGCGGTCTGCCGATACTGTGCGGATGTTGCCTGTCTGGCCGACCCTGGTCGCCGCCGTCCGGCGTCGGCCACCGCGAGCGCTGCTGTGGGGCCTGCTGCTGCTGTTGCTGGCAGTGGCGCAGACGCTGCTGGTGGTGCTGACCATCCGCTACGAGGCGGTCCGTGAGCAGGACCGGGCCGAGGCTTTCACGGCTGTGGCGATAGGCGAGTTGCGACAACGCGCGCAGCAGCTCGTCCAGGGGCTGCAGGCCATGGCACAGCCGCAGGCCGGGCCGGCGGACGTCCAAGCCCGGGCGCAGGGGCTGATGAGTGCCCAGCGTGAGTTGGTACGGGTCGAATGGCGCGACGCCCAGTTTCGGCCGCAGCAGGCCGTGAATTCGCCATGGCGGTTGCCGATCTTCAACCATTGGCCACGCGCCGACATGCAGCCCCTGACCGAGGCCGCGTGCGCGCATGCGCGGCGTGGCGCCGGGCCTGCCTTCTCGCGCAGCCACTATGTGCCGCAAAGTGCCGGCCTTGGCCTGGAGCTGATGGATCTGTGCGCGCCAGTGCAGTCCGGCGGCCAGGTGGTGGGCTATCTGGTCGGCACCATTGTCCTGGCCGACTTGCTCCAGCAGGCCATGCCGGCGGGCAACCGCGACAGCCATGAGCTGAGCTTTGTCGAGGCCGACGGCGCGCGCCTGGCCCGGGCCGGCCCGTCGCGTGGCGCGGGCGTGTTCGTGGCCGAGCGTCTGGTCGACCTGTCCGGAGCTCCGCTGGTGCTGCGCGCCGATTCATTGCGCGGTCGGCCGGACCTGATCCCCAACCTGGCCACCGCCCTGGTGCTGGGCCTGTCGGCCGCGCTGCTGGCGCTGGTGCTGCTGCTGGCACGCGACGTCCGCCGGCGCGCACGCGTCGAAGCGGCCTTGGCCGAGGCGCTGGCCTTCCGCAAGGCGATGGAGGACTCGCTGATCACCGGGCTTCGCGCGCGCGCACTGGATGGCCGCATCAGCTATGTCAACCCGGCTTTCTGCGCGATGGTGGGCTACAGCGCCGAGACCCTGCAGCAAGCCAGGACGCCGCCGTACTGGCCGCCCGACCTGGCGCCGGTGTATGCGGCGCGCCAGGCCGAGCGCCTCGCTGCCGGCGCCCGCGATCCGGCGCGCGAGGGTTTCGAGACCCAGTTCATGCGCGCTGACGGCACACGTTTCCCTGTGGCGATCTACGAGGCACCGCTGGTCGACGGACAGGGCCGGCACGCCGGCTGGATGAGTGCGGTGCTGGACATCAGCGCCCAGCGTCGTGCCGAGGACCTGGCCCGCGCGCAGGCAGACAAGCTCGCGGCCAGCGCACGCCTGGCCAGCATGGGCGAGATGGCGTCGCTGATCAGCCATGAGCTCAATCAGCCTCTGGCCGCGATCGCGAGCTATGCCGCGGGGTCGCTCAACCTACTGGAGCCGACTCGGCCACCGCAGCCGGCTCTGCTGCAGGAGGCCTTGAGTCGCATTGCCGAGCAGGCCGACCGTGCGGGGCGGGTCATCCGCAGCGTGCAGGACTTCGTGCGTCGGCGCGAGCCGGCCCGCCAGGCCGCGGCGCCGGCGGCCCTGCTGGAGGGCGTGCTGCCGCTGGTACGGCTGCAGGCCCGCAAACTGGGCGCAGAACTCTCGATCGACTGCCCCGCCACATTGCCGCGCGTGGTGGCGGACCGGACGATGATCGAGCAGGTGCTGCTGAACCTGGCGCGCAACGGGCTGCAGGCCATGGAGACGCTGCAGGTCGGCCACCTGCGGACGCTGACCCTGCGTGTGCGGCCCGAGTCCGCCGATGACGCTGGCGGCGGGCCGGCAGCCCGCCTGGTGTTCGAAGTGGCCGACACTGGCCCGGGCATCTCCGCGGATGTGGCGCAGCGGCTCTTCACGCCGTTCTTCACCACCCGGGACGAGGGCCTGGGCCTGGGCCTGTCGCTGTGCCGGACGGTGGTGGAGCAGCATGGCGGCGCCTTGACCTTCGGCCCGGCGCTGGAGGATGCGGCCGTGGCGGCTGCGCCCGGCACGACCTTCCGGTTCACGCTGCCCACCGAGCCCAGGGCCGCGTCCGACGGTGCTTGACCCAGGCGTGGCGCACCGCCGCCAGCCCGGCCCGGGCGCCTACCGATGGCCGCCGCTGCGCCGCACCGGGATACTGCCGACATGGCAGGCGCAAGCCCCATCCCCATCGTCTACCTGGTCGATGACGAGCCCGTGGTGCGCGACGCGCTGGCCTGGCTGCTGCGTTCGCGTCGTCTGCTGTCCGAGGGTTTTGACGATGCGGCGGCGTTCGAGGCACTGGTCCAGGCGCGTGGTGTCGGCTGGCCGCAAGCGCCCAGTTGCGTGCTGCTGGATGTGCGTATGCCGGGGCGCAGCGGTCTGGCCCTGTTTGACCGGCTGGTCGAGGCGGATCTGACCCGCACCTTGCCGGTGATCTTCCTGACCGGCCATGGCGATGTACCGAGTGCCGTCGGGGCCGTCCAGCGCGGCGCCTTCGACTTCTTCGAGAAGCCGTTCTCCGACAACGCCCTGGTCGACCGCATCGAGCAGGCATTGGCTTCCAGCGCCCGTGCCATCGCGCAGCGGGACCTGCGGCGCAGCGCCGCAGCGGCGCTGGTGGATCTGACCGAACGCGAGCAGGAGGTCATGCGCCTGGTGGTGGCCGGCCGGCCGAACAAGCTGATTGCCGATGCGCTGCAGATATCGGTGCGGACGGTGGAGGTGCACCGCGCCCGCTTGTTCGAGAAGATGTCGGTGAAGTCCGCGGTTGAACTCGCCAACCTGCTGCGCGACCACGGCCTCTGAGCACGGCCTGGGCTAGGCGGCGCATCGCCCCGTGCCCGCCACAATGCGCCGCCATGGCCTTGGGCGAGTTTGAACTGATCGAGCGCTTCTTCAAGCGGGCGCCCAGGCGCGCGGCGTTGGGCGTGGGCGACGACTGCGCGCTGGTGCCCGCACCCGGCCCCTGCATGCATTGGGCGATCACCAGCGACATGCTGGTGGAGGGCCGGCATTTCCTGTCCACGGTGTCACCCAGGCGGCTCGGGCACAAGGCCCTGGCCGTCAACCTGAGCGACCTGGCCGCCTGTGGTGCGACGCCGCGGGCCTTCACACTGGCCTTGGCCCTGCCGCGCGCCGACGCGGACTGGCTGGCGGCGTTTGCGCAGGGCCTGTTCGCGCTGGCGGATGAACACGACATCGAGCTGGTCGGTGGCGACACCACGGCCGGCCCGCTGAACATCTGCATCACGGCGTTCGGCGAGGTGCCGGTGGGTGCGGCGCTGCAGCGGGATGCGGCGCGGCCGGGCGACGACATCTGGGTCAGCGGCAACCTGGGCGATGCCCGACTGGCGTTGGAGGTGTTCCGCGGCCATGTGGCGCTGGGCGCCGGGGACTTCGAGGCGGTGCGCCGGGCCATGGAGATGCCGCAGCCCCGGGTGGCGCTTGGCCTGGCCCTGCGGGGCGTGGCCCATGCGGCGATCGACATCTCGGACGGCCTGGTCGGCGACCTGGGCCATGTGCTGGCCCGATCAGGCGTGGGCGCTAAGCTGCACACCGATGCGCTGCCCCGCAGCGCGTTGCTGGCGCAGCAGCCGTCAACGCTGCAACGCCTTTGCCTGCTCAGCGGCGGCGACGACTACGAGCTGCTGGTCACCGCCCCCGCGGCGCGCCGCGACGCCGTGCTGCGCACCGCGGCGGGGGCCGGGGTGCCCGTCGCCCGCGTCGGCTGCATCGAGGCCACACCCGGCCTGCGGTTGGTAGATGCGCAGGGGCAGCCGGTCGTGCCCCAGGAGGCCGGGTTCGATCACTTCAGCGGCGACGGCGCATGACGACGGTGCCGATGGCCCGGCCGACGCTGCGCTTCATGTTGGCCCATCCGGCGCATGCCGTGGCGCTCGGCTTCGGCAGTGGTCTGGCGCCGCGCGCGCCCGGCACCGTGGGCACGCTGTGGGCCTGGGCGGCCTGGCTGGTGCTGCATCCACACCTGTCGGACCTGGGCGCCGGCCTGTTGATCGCCGCTGCTGCATTGATCGGCTGGTGGGCCTGCACGGTCACTGCGCGCCACATGGGCAGCGCCGACCCCGGCGCCATCGTCTGGGACGAGGTGGTGGCCTTCTGGTGCGTGCTCTGGCTGGTGATGCCGGCGGGGCTGTTGGGTCAGTTCGTGGCGTTTGCGCTGTTCCGGCTGTTCGACGCGGCCAAGCCGGCGCCGGTGCGCTGGGCGGACCAGCTGTTCAAGGTCCGCGACGAGCAGGGCGTGGGTTGGCGGCAGGGTTTCGGCATCCTGTTCGACGACCTGGTGGCCGCGCTGTGCACGCTGCTGGTGATCGCGCTGTGGAGGTCGGGATGATTGAGGTGGTGGGACTGGTGGCCCAACTGGCCGCGGCACTGGAGTCGCAGGGCCGCATGCTGGCCACGGCCGAAAGCTGCACCGGCGGACTGATCGCCGCCGCCTGCACCGACCGTGCGGGTTCCAGCGCCTGGTTCGAGCGCGGCTTCGTCACGTACAGCAATGAGGCCAAGCACGACCTGCTGGGCGTGCCGGCGGCGCTCATCGACGCCCACGGCGCAGTCAGCGAGGCGGTGGCGCTGGCCATGGCACGCGGCGCCTTGCTGCACGCTCCGGCGGCGAGCCATGCCGTCGCCGTGACCGGTGTGGCCGGGCCCGGTGGCGGCAGCCCGGGTAAGCCGGTCGGCACGGTTTGGCTGGCCTGGGCTCGCCGGTCGGCTGCGGCCGACCCCATCGAGCTGCGCGCCGAAGGTCGACGTTTCGACGGCGACCGTGCCGCCGTTCGGGCCGCCACGGTCATGTGCGCGCTGCAGGGGCTGCTGCAGGACCTGGGGCAAGACGCATGAACATCCTGCTGGCCGGGGACTTCAGCCTTGAGGACCATGACGCCTGGTTGCAGGTCCTGCGGCAGCGGCTGCCACATGACCAATGGCACGTCTTGGGCAGCGGTTTCGATCCCGACTCGATCGAGGCGGCTGTGGTGGCCAATCCCGCGCCCGGCATCCTGGCGGCCTGCACGAAGCTGCAATTGATCCAGTCGCTGTGGGCCGGGGTAGACAAGCTGTTGCGAGACCCGACGCTGCCGGCAACGGTGCCGCTGGCCCGGATGGTCGACCCGACCATGACGCGGGCGATGGCGGAGACGGCCGCATGGGCCGTTCTGTCGCTGCACAGAGGCTTCTTTCGATATGCACGTCAGCAAGCGCTCGGTGATTGGCAGCAACGTCCTCAGCGGCGGGCCGGGCAGGTGTCCGTGCTGGTGTTGGGCCATGGCGAGATGGGCCGCGCCGTTGCGCAGCAGTTGGCCGGTCTGGGCTACCGGGTGTCGGCATGGCGGCATGGGTCCGGCGCCTCGGCTCCGTCCGCTCCGGCGGACGCGGTGCATGGCCAGGAAGCCGAGGTGGCGCTGCTGCACGGCGACGCCGCGCTGGGCCCCGCGCTTGGCCAGACCGAGATCGTGGTGAACCTGCTGCCGCTCACAACGAAGACGCGGGGCCTGATCAATGCGGCGTTCCTGGCGGCCCTGCCCCAGGGCGCGGCACTGGTGAACCTGGCCCGCGGTGCGCATGTGGTGCAGGCCGATCTGCTGTCGGCGCTGGAAAAGGGCCATCTGGCCCATGCGGTGCTGGATGTGTTTGATGTCGAACCACTGCCCGCCGGGGACCCGTTCTGGTCGCGGGCCGATGTCACCGTACTGCCGCATGTCGCCGCGTTGACGGACCGGCAGACCGCAGCGGATGTGGTGGTGCGCAACATCCAGGCGCTGCGTGACGGCGCGCCGCTGGTTCATCTGGTCAACCGTTCGCGCGGCTACTAGCCCGGCTGCTGCTGGTCAGCCGGACGACGCATCCTGGACGGCGGCCACTCAGGCTCGCAGCACCATGCGCAGGGGTGGGCCCTTCTGCGACGCGGCGGTATGGTCCAGCATCATCAGCGTCAGTCGCCGCAAGGCCTCCCAGGCGTCGACGGGCCAGTCGGGATGGCGCAGGCCCTTGACCACGCCGTCGCAGATGCTGGCGGCCTCCAGCCAATGGGCCAGCAGTCCGGCACCCAGCCGCGGCAACTGGCGTTCGAACAAGCGCTGGCGGGCGCCCCAGACGCGCCGCTCGTTCAGCGCAACCGGCAGCGGCCGGCCCTGGTCCAGCGCATCGCGCGCACCCTTGAGCGCAGCGATGTCCTCGGTCAGATTCCAGTGCACCAGCACCGCTGCCTCGCCCTCGGCACGCAGGCCATCCAGCATGCGCAGTGCCCGGGCGGTCTGGCCGGCCAGGACTGCCTCGGCGAACTGCTTGACGCTGTAGCGGGCGACGTTCAGCACCGACGCCTCGACCTGGTCGTAGCTCAGCTCGCCGGCCGGAAACAGCAGCGCCAGTTTCTGGATCTCCTGGTGGGCCGCGAGCAGGTTGCCCTCGACTCTGTCGGCCAGGAAGGCCAGGGTGGCACGGCCCGCATCGTCGTCCGCGAAGCGCTGGCCCTGGGCCGCCAGGCGGCGGGCCAGCCAGACCGGCAACGCGGCGCGCTCGACCGGGTCGATGCGGATGCTGACGCCGGCCGCGTCAAGTGCGCTGAACCAGGCGCTGGCCTGCTGTTGGCGGTCCAGCCGGGGCAGGTGCACCACGGTGACGATGTCGTCGCTCAGGCTCTGGCAGTATTGCTGCAACGCCTCACTGCCATCCTTGCCGGGCTTGCCGTTGGGGATGCGGATTTCGATCAACTGCCGCTCGGCGAACAGGCTCAGTGACTGCGCCGCGCCCAGCAGAGCGCTCCAGTCGACATGGGCGCCTGCCATGTGGAACACCTTGCGTTCGGTGCATCCGGCCACACGCGCCGCGCGCCGGATCGCGTCGCCGGCCTCCTGGGACAGCAACGGCTCGTCGCCGTGCAGGGTGTAGACCGGGCGCAAGCCCCGCGCCAGATGGTCGTCCAGCCGGTCGGCACTCAGCTGCATCGCGCGTCGCCTGGTGCCGGCACAGGGGGCCGCCCGGGTACGCTCATGTCAGCGTCACCCGCGCCAGCCGGCCGATCACCTGCAGGGCGATGTCGGTCTGCATGGCGGTGAACAGCTGGGCCTCCTCCTGCTCCTTGGCCAGGGCAAAGGACTCGCTGTAGCTCATGTCGCGGCTGGCGCGCAGCTCGGTCGGACCGATCAGCTCGCGCCCGCCGGGCAGGGCGAGGCGGAACTCAAGGCGCACGCGCAATTGCAGCTCGCGCACCTGTCCGGCCGCGGTGGAGGCGACGACGCTGCGCTCGCGCCGGTCGGCCAGCGCGTGCAGCACGGCCTGGGCCTGCGCCGGTGACGCGACCACCTGGGTGCCGGGCAGCAGCAGCTTCTCCAGCAACTGTGCCATCGGCGAACGCGGCGCGAAGCCGGTCAAGGCCAGGCGCTGCAGCGAGACCTGCGGCGTCTGGCGCAACTGGAACCCGCAGCCGGAGACCGCGGCGCCCAGCCCCGTCCAGCCAGCCGCTGCGGCGGCGCCGCGGGCCAGGACGTCGCGGCGGCCGACGACAGGCAAGGCGGTCACACCACCACGTTGACCAGCCGGCCGGGCACGACCTTGATCAGACGCACCGGCTTGCCCTCGCCGAAGCGGGCGAACTCGGGCGAGGCCAAAGCAGCGGCCTCGATGGTGGACGTGTCGGCGTCGGCCGCCACCTCGATCTTGCCGCGCAGCTTGCCGCCGATCTGCAGCATCAGCTCGATGCGGCTGCGCTGCAGCGCGGACTCGTCGACCACCGGCATCGGCGCATCCAGCAGGTCGCCATGAACCGCCTCGAATCCCAGGTCCTGCCACAGCACCTGGGTGATGTGCGGGCAGGCTGGATACAAGGCCCGCAGCAGGATGTCGACGGCCTCGCGGCGCGCCATGGCGCTGGCGTCGGGGTGTTCGTCCAGTGCATTCAGCAGCTTCATGCAGCCCGACACCACGGTGTTGTACTGCATGCGCTGGTAGTCATAGCTCACCTGGCGCAGCACGCCGTGCACCTCGCGGCGCAGGTCGGCGTCTCCAGCGGCAAAGGCGCCGTGCGCGCCGCGGATCGTGTCGCCATGCCGGTGGGCATGGACCCACAGACGCTTGAGGAAGCGATGCGCGCCCTCGACGCCGGCGTCGCTCCACACCGACGCGTCCTCGGGCCCGCCGACGAACATCACGAACAGCCGTGCGGTGTCGGCGCCGAAGCGGTCGATCAACTCCTGGGGGTCGACGCCGTTGCGCTCGGTCTTGCCCATCTTGCCGACGCCACCGTACTGCACGGCCGTGCCGTCGGCCGCGGTGCCGCCGTTGATGTGGCCCTGCGCGTCATGGCTGGGCCGTACCTCCAGCGGCGGCACGTAGTCCTTGCCGCCCTTGTCGTTGCGCGTGTAGTAGATGTGGTTGAGCAGCATGCCGTGGTTCATCAGTCGCTCGAAGGGCTCGTCGAACGTCAGCATGCCCATGTCGCGCATCACCTTGGTCCAGAACCGCGCGTACAGCAGATGCAGCACGGCATGCTCGATGCCGCCGATGTACTGGTCCATCGGCATCCAGTAGTCGTTGCGCGCATCGACCATCGTCGGCGCGCCCGGCGAGGCGTAGCGCATGTAGTACCACGCGCTGTCGACGAAGGTGTCCATGGTGTCGGTCTCGCGCCGGGCCGGCCGGCCGCACTTGGGACAGGGGCACTGCAGGAACGGCTCGTAGCGGGTCAGCGGGCTGCCGCTGCCGTCGGGGATGAGGTGGTCGGGCAGCACCACGGGCAGGTCCTTCTCCGGCACCGGCACCACGCCGCAGGTGTCGCAATGGATGATCGGGATCGGCGTGCCCCAGTAGCGCTGACGGCTGATGCCCCAGTCGCGCAGGCGGTACTGCACCTGCTTGTCGCCAAGGCCCTGGGCCTTGAGGTCGGCGGCGATCGCTTCGGTGGCGGCCTCATAGGCCAGGCCGTCGTACTTGCCGCTGTTCACGCAGCGGCCGCGTTGCTTGTCGGCGTACCACTCCTGCCAGGCGTCGGTGGAGAAGCGGTGCTCCGGCACCGCGATCACCTGCGGGATCGGCAGCTGGTACTTCTTCGCAAAGGCGAAGTCGCGCTCGTCATGGGCCGGCACGCCCATCACCGCGCCCTCGCCATAGGCCATCAACACATAGTTGCCGATCCAGACCTCGACCTTGGCACCGGTGAGCGGATGCCGGACATGGAAGCCCGTGGGCATGCCCTCCTTCTCCATCGTCGCCATGTCGGCTTCCATCACCGAGCCCTTGCGGCACTTGTCGATGAAGGGCAACAGTGCCGGCTCGTCCTGCGCCAGACGGGTGGCCAGCGGGTGCTCGGCCGCGATGGCGACGAAGGTCACGCCCATGATGGTGTCGGCGCGCGTCGTGTAGACCCGCAGCAACTGGTCCTGGCCGTCGATGGTGTACGGGAATCCGAAGTTCACGCCATGGCTCTTGCCGATCCAGTTTTCCTGGATCAGGCGCAGGCGGTCGCTCCAGCCCGGCAGCTTGTGCAGCGTGAAGTCCAGCAGCTCCTCGGCGTACTTCGTGATGTTCAGGTAGTAGCCGGGGATCTCCCGTTTTTCCACCGGCGCGCCCGAGCGCCAGCCGTGGCCGTCGATCACCTGTTCGTTGGCGAGCACGGTCTGGTCGACCGGGTCCCAATTGACGACCTGCGTCTTGCGGTAGGCGATGCCTTGCTCGAGCATCTTCAGGAAGAACCACTGGTTCCACTTGTAGTACGCGGGGTCGCAGGTCGACAGCTCGCGCGACCAGTCGATGGCCAGGCCGAGCGCCTGGCACTGCGCCTTCATCGACGCGACGTTCTCGTGGGTCCACGCGGCCGGCGCGACCTTGTTCTTCATCGCCGCGTTCTCGGCCGGCAGGCCGAAGGCGTCCCAGCCCATCGGCATCAGCACGTTGAAGCCCAGCATGCGCTTGTGCCGGGCCAGCATGTCGTTGATGGTGTAGTTGCGCACATGGCCCATGTGCAGCTTGCCGCTCGGGTACGGCAGCATCGAGCAGGCGTAGAACTTCTTGCGGCGCGGGTCTTCCGTCACGCGGTAGGCGTCGCGTGCGGACCAACGGGCTTGCGCCGAGGCCTCGACCTCGGCATGGAGATAGCGTTCGCTCATGTGCCGGATTCTAGGGAGGCGGGAGGCCGACCCGTCGCGCTTGGCCGGGCCTGCTGGTGCATGCCGCCGCCGCCACGGCGCCCGCCTTGGCTCAGGGCGTGCCGCCCTCGATCACGAAGCCGATGCGTGCCAGGCCGCCCGTCTGAACGATGCCGATCAGCTCGGCAATGCGGCCGTAGGGCACGGTCTTGTCGGCGCGCAACTGAACCTCGGTGGCCGGGTTGCGCACCGCTGCCTCGCGGACCTTGAGTCGCAGGGCATCTGGCTCGACCGGTTCATCGCCCCAGAACAGCCGGCCCTGCGGGTCCACGGCCACGGTGACGAATTGCGGCGCGTCGGTCGGCCGGGCGCCGTCGGCCCGCGGCAAGTCCAGCTTCAGGCTCGACGTCATCAACGGCGCCGTGATCATGAAGATGACGAGCAACACCAGCATGACGTCGATCAGCGGCGTCATGTTGATGTCGCTCATCGGGGCGCGCGCGGCGTCGCGCTGCATGCGACCGAAGGCCATGGGGTCAGCCCGTCGGCCCGGGCGGCGCGGCGGCTTCGAGCGCCATCTCGCGCAGGTCGTGGGCAAAGCCTTCCAGCTCGGCCTCGCAACCGGCAATCCATTTGCCGAACAGGTTGTAGGCCAGCACCGCCGGTATGGCCACCGCCAGGCCGGCGGCGGTCATCACAAGGGCCTCACCGACCGGGCCGGACACCTTCTCGATGGTGATCGAGCCGGCGGCGGAGATGCTCAACAGCGCGTGGTAGATGCCCCAGACCGTGCCGAACAGGCCGACGAATGGTGCGGTGGCGCCGATCGAGGCCAGCACCACCTGGCCCAATTGCAGGTGCGCCGTGGCGCGCAGCAGCGCGTCGCGCAGGCGACGGGTCAGCTGGGAAGCCAAACTGCCTTGGGTCTCCAGGGTGTCGTCGGCGCTGCGTGACAGCGCGGCGTCGAACAGCGGCGTGACGGTCTGCTCGCGGTCCAGCAGCGCCAGCCGTTCGCGTCCCACCTGGGGCGTCGGCGCGGACCAGAATGCCGCGATGGCGCGCGGGCCGTCGCGGCGGGCGCGCTGCAGCACCCAGCCCTTCCACAGGATCAGCACCCAGCAGGCCACCGACATGGCCAGCAGCAGCAGGGCGACGCTGCGGCCGATAGCGTCGCTGGCGGTCCAGAACTGGGTCAGGCCATCCATGTGTGCCTCACAAGCGATCAGAGTCCGAGGACATGGTCCATGCCGTACAGCCCTGGCGAGCGGCCGCGCAGAAAACGCGCCGCGCGCAGGGCGCCGTCCGCATAGTTGGCACGGCTGGAGCTGCGGTGGGTGAACTCGAGGCGCTCACCGGGCCCGGCAAACAGCACGGTGTGGTCGCCCACGATGTCACCGCCGCGCAGCGCCGCAAAGCCGATGCTGCCGGGCCGCCGCTCGCCGGTCTGGCCGTGTCGCGCGAAGTGCGCCACCTCATCCAGCGTGTGGCCTTGAGCCCGGGCAATGACCTCGCCCATCTTCAGCGCCGTGCCACTGGGCGCATCGACCTTGTGCTGGTGGTGGGTTTCGACGATCTCGATGTCGTAGCCCTGCAGGGCCGGTGCGGCGCGCGCCAGCAGCCCCAGCAACACATTGACCCCAACGCTCATGTTGGGGGCCAGCACCACGGCATGCCGGCGCGCATGGTCGGCGATCCGCTCGCGTTGCGGCGGGCTGAAACCGGTGGTGCCGATGACCATGCCCACACCGACCTGCGCGCAGGCTTCCAGGTGGGCCAGGGTGCCTTCCGGCCGCGTGAAATCGATCAGCACGTCGGCCTGGCCCAGGCCCTGGCGCAAGTCGTCGGTGATCGGCACGCCGGTGTGGCGGCCGGCATAGGCGCCGGCGTCCTGCCCCAGTGCTGGGCTGCCGGTGATGTCCAGGGCACCGCCCAGCGTGCAATCCGGGGCGGCCGCAATGGCGTCGATCAGCATGCGGCCCATGCGGCCCGAAGCCCCGGCCACCGCAATGCGCAGCGGCTGGTCAGCGGGCATGGACAAACCGCTGCGCTGTCATTCCGGCTCCAGCGGCGGGTACGGTCTGGCGGCCCCCAGGGGCTGACCTTGCGCCGTCCCTGTCGCGTCCCCGGTGGGCTTGACGGGCGCCGGCAAGGCCGCCAACTGCTCCGCCGTCAGGGCCAGGACGGGCTGCCGACCGGACGGGCGGACGCTGGAGATCGCGGCAACGAAGTCTCGCTCTGCCGGCAGCGCAGGGGCCTCCAGTCGGGTGAGGACATTGCCGTCGAAGTGGGCCACCACACTGCGCCGTTGCTCGGCCTGGCGCGGACGCTTGAAGGTGAAGACATAGTCCCAGCGGTCGACATGGAACAGGTCGGCGACCATGGGCGTGCCCAGGACGTCGCGCACCTGGGCACGTGTCATGCCGGGGCGCACGCGCTGGGCCATTTCCTGCGTCACCACGTTGCCCTGCACCACGTCGATGCGATAGGGCGTCACGAGGCCGAGGAAGGTCTCGCCGGAGACCAAAGCGGGCAGCTGCGGCAGCGACGGCAGCGCGGGCAGCATGGAACAACCACCCAGCGCCAGCGCCAGCGAGGCAAGGGTCAGACGAGGCAGGCTCATGCGAGATCAGTCAGGAATGCGCAATGGGGACGCGCCCCACCGGCCCATGCACGGCAAGGCGGCGGGACGACACTATGATGCGCACGATTCTAGGTCGCACCCCGCATGTCCCGATCCGACGAACTGAAGAACAGCGGCCTGAAGGCGACGCTGCCGCGCATCCGGGTGCTGGAGCTGTTCCAGCGCTCGGCGCAACGGCATCTGGGCGCCGAGGATGTCTACAAGGCCCTGTTGGCGGACCATGAGGACGTCAGCCTGGCCACCGTGTACCGGGTGCTGATGCAGTTTGAGCAGGCCGGCCTGTTGCGGCGCAGCAATTTCGACTCTGGACGCTCCGTGTTCGAGCTCGACGGCGGTGAGCACCACGACCATCTGGTGTGCCTGACCTGTGGCCGGGTCGAGGAATTCTTTGACGCTGCGATCGAGCAGCGCCAGCGCGAGGTGGCTGCGGCGCGGGGCTATGCGCTCCAGGAGCATTCTTTGGCGCTGTACGGGCACTGCATCAAGCCGGACTGCGCGCATCGGCCGACCCGCTGACGATCCGCGATTTCAGTTTTCCGGCGGCTTGTTCATCGCGCGCTGGTGGCGCTCGATGAACTCCTGATAGGTGTCGATGCCGCGCAGCTGAAGGATGGTGTTGCGCACCGCGGCCTCGACCAGGACAGCCAGGTTGCGGCCCGCATCTACCGCGATCACCACCTTGCGCACCGGGATGCCCATGATCTCGTCAAAAAGCGGCTCGTGGGGCAGGCGCTCGAAATCACGCTCCATGATGTCGCTGCGCACCAGGTGCACGATCAGCTTGAGCCGCATCTTGCGGCGCACCGCGGTCTCGCCGAAGATGGCCCTGATGTCCAGCAGCCCGATACCGCGCACCTCCAGCAGGTTGCGCAGCAACTCGGGACAACGGCCCTCCAGCGAGGTCTGCGACACCCGATAGAGGTCCACCGCGTCATCGGCCACCAGGCCGTGTCCGCGGGAAATCAGCTCCAATCCCAGCTCGCTCTTTCCCAGCCCGGACTCGCCGGTGAGCAGCACGCCCATGCCCAGGATGTCCATGAAGACGCCATGGCGCGTGGTGCGCTCCGCGAACAGCTGGGCCAGGTAGGAGCGGACGATGTCGATCACCTCGCCGGCACTGGCCTGGGTGACGAACAAGGGGATCTCGGCCCGGTCGCACATGGCCACCAGGCGCTCCGGCGGCGTCACGCCGTCGGCGGCGATCAGCACTGGCGGCTCCAGCGTGACGATGCGCGCGATGCGCCGCTCCAGGTCGTCGGGCGGTGAATTGTTGAAGTAGGCCACCTCGCGGCGGCCGACGATCTGGACGCGGTAGGGGTGGATGTAGTTCAGGTAGCCGACCAGATCAGCCGGGGAGTGGGCGTCCCGGACGGCCGCCTCAGCAAACTTGCGCTCTGGATGCGCATGGCCGGCGATCCAGACCCAGGCCAGGGAGTCCCGCTGGGCCTCGAACAGCGCCTCAGCGCTGATGGAGGTGGGTTTCATCGAGCGACGAGCGGCCGGCTAGGCGACCGATCGCATCGGCTCCCAGCTGGCGATCAACGCATGCAGGGCAGCGGCGTCTGGCGCCTGCAACAGTCGGTCACGAAACGGTTCGTCGGACAGCATCTCGGCAATCTCGGACAGGATCTCCAGATGGCGCTGCGTCGCGACTTCCGGAACCAGCAGGACGATCAGCAGGCTCACCGGTAGGTCGTCTGGAGAATCAAAGGCGATCGGCTGCTGCAACCGGATGACGCCGGCCTGGGGGTTCTTGAGACCCTTGATCCGCCCATGCGGGATCGCCACCCCATGCCCAAGGCCGGTCGAGCCGAGCCGCTCACGGGCAAACAGGTTGTCGGTGACGGTCGCACGGGCGATGGACTGCTGGTTCTCGAACAGCAGTCCGGCCTGCTCGAACACCCGCTTCTTGCTGGTGGACTCGACATTCACCTGCACGTTCTGCGACGGCAGGATGGCGGCCAGACGGTTCATGTGTGGGGCCCGGCGCCTTGCATGCCAAGGTTGCAGCAACGCGGGCGGTGGAACGTGGATCGGAGACTATAGCGCTGCAATGCTGCGCTGCACAGTCGAAGTGCCCCCTTGGAGCCAGGGGGCCTTGAACACATCAATCGGCGTTCGCCTCCATCCGCTTGGGGGCGGTATGGTGGTGGTCCTGCAGGCGCTCCTTGTGCCGGCAGACCTGGCGGTCCAGCTTGTCCATCAGCTGGTCGATGGCCGCGTACAGGTCTTCGTTGGATTGCTCGACGAAGATATCGCGGCCCTTCACGTGAAGTGTCACCTCGGCGCGCTGCCTTCGTTCCTTCTCCCTCAGCTTGTCCACCGTGAGCAGGACGTTGACATCGACGACCTGGTCGAAATGTCGCGTCACGCGGTCCAGCTTGGTCTGCACGTACTCGCGCAGAGCTGGCGACACGTCGAGGTGGTGGCCGCTGATGGTGAGATTCATCCGTCGTTTCCTTGGGCTGCGGGTTGAAATCGGCGGCCGGGCCGCCGGGCATGGCAGCGCCAGTTTGCGCCTGTGATGGCCACATCCGCAAGACCCGGACGGGGTGTACGATGCATTGCTTTGCCTGATGTCACGACTGTCCCGGGGACGACGTGTTTCCGTGCGTGACGGGCGTTTCAAACTTCGGCGCGGCCTCCCATGACACGGCCGCCTGGTCCTTGGCCGACAGCACCGGCGCCAGCCCGTCCAGCGGCCAGGCAATGGCCACTGCCGGGTCGTCCCAGCGCAACGCGCGCTCGCTGGCCGGTGCGTAGGCCGTGGTGGTCTTGTACTGCACCACAGCAGACTCACTGAGCACCAGGAAGCCGTGCGCAAAGCCGGCCGGTACCCACAGCTGCCGGTGCCGGTCGGCGTCCAGATGCGTGCCGACCCAGCGCCCGAAATGCGCGCTGCCGCGGCGCAGGTCGACCGCCACGTCGAAGATCACGCCCGACGACACCCGGACCAGCTTGCCTTGCGCGTCCGGCGGCAGCTGGTAGTGCAGCCCGCGCAGCACACCGCGCAAGGAACGGCTCTGGTTGTCCTGGACGAACAGGATGTCCTCGTTCAAGGCCTGCGCCAGCTCACGCCGGTTCCAGCTCTCGAAGAAGTGGCCGCGTTCGTCGCCGAAGACCCGTGGCTCGATCAAGACGACATCCGGGATGGTTAGGCGTTCGATGCGCATCGGCTGGTTCCGGCGAGAATCATGGGGGTCGGGCGGCGTGGTTTCGAGGCCATGCATCAGGGGCCGTGGCGCTCGCTGGCCCAAGCCGCCACCAGGCGATCAATGCCGGCCTGCCAGGGCGGCAGCGCGATGCCAAAGGCCTGCTCGAACCGGCGGCAGTCCAGCCGCGAGTTCAGGGGCCGTCGCGCCGCCACGGGATAGTCCGCACTTGATACCCCATCCACCGCATCGGGCCCGGCCTTCAGTGGCATGCCCAGCGCCTGGGCGCGTCGCAGCACGTGCACGGCCAGACCGTGCCAGCTGACCTCGCCTGCCGCGGCCACATGCCATAGGCCCCTGCAGGGCGGGCGCGCGAGCGCGGACGGAATGGCATATGCAGTCATGTCGGCCAGCAGCTCGGCGTCGGTGGGCGCGCCGACCTGGTCGGCCACCACGCGCAACCGGTCGCGCTCACGCGCCAGCCGAAGGATGGTGCGCGGAAAGTTCTGCCCATGCGCGCTGTAGACCCAGCTGGTCCGCAGGATGAGGTGGCGGCACCCGCTGGCGGCAATGGCCTCTTCGCCATCCCGCTTGGTGCGACCGTAAACGCTGAGCGGTTGGGTGGCCGCGCCCTCGTCGCGTGGCGAATGTCCGCTGCCGTCGAACACATAGTCGGTACCGTAGTGCACCAGCAGCGCACCGCTGCCCACGGCATGGCGTGCCAGGACGGCCGGAAGCTCTGCATTGACGGCGCGTGCGCCTTCGGGGTCCGACTCGGCCCGGTCCACGGCGGTGTAGGCCGCCGCATTGACGATCACGTCGGGGCGCGCCGTGCCCAGCAGAGCCGACAAGGCTGTTGCATCCGTCAGGTCCAAGGCATGCTCGGCGGCGCCATCGGCGTCGGCGCCGGTGACGGTACCAAGCGGCACGAGCGCCCGCTGCAATGAACGCCCGACCTGGCCTTGGCTGCCCAGCACCAACAGCCTCATGCGGTTGTGCTCGTCAACGGCCGGGGCGACATGCGGGCATGGTAACCAAGCCACGGCGGACAGGGTCGACCGCACGACTGTTGCCGGGTTCGGCATGGATAATCCGGCGCCTCATCCGCGGAGCCCGACTTCCTTGGAGCCCTCACACCCTAGACGCTGAGCCCGACGCCGGGCGCGCCGCTGCCACAGGTCAGCGTCGCCCGGGTGCAGGGCTCGGCCGCCCATGACACCCGGTGCCGCTGCTGCGGCGGCACGTTGCCGGAGAACCCGATGCTCAACGTCTTCACGCTGGCCCATGGCCGGCTGGTCCAGGAGGAGGTGTCCGAGGCCTCTGCGCTGGCCGTTTTGGCGCCGGTCTGGGTGGACCTCGAGCAGCCGACCCCGCAGGAGAAGTCCTGGATGGCCGACCGGTTCGGGCTGGCCCTGCCGGAGGACATCGTCGATGAAGACCTCGAGGAGTCGGCGCGCTTCTACGAGGAGGACAACGGCGAGCTGCACATCCGGTCCGACTTCCTGATCGAGGGCGACGCGCCGGGGCAGCCGGGGCGCAATGTCCGCGTGGCCTTCATCCTGAAGAATGGCGTGTTGTTCTCGGTCCATGACGAGGACCTGCCGGTGTTCCGCCTGCTGCGGCTGCGCGCGCGCCGCATCCCGGCGCTGATCGAGGACGCCAAGGATGTGCTGCTCAAGCTCTATGACGCCGACGCCGAGTACAGCGCCGACACGCTGGAGGGCATCTACGACCGGCTGGAGCTGGTGAGCGCCGGCGTGCTGCGGCAGGACGTGGACGACCAGGCGGCGGCACAGGCCCTGTCCGCGATCGCGCAGGAGGAGGACCTGAACGGCCGCATCCGCCGAAACGTGATGGACACCCGCCGGGCGCTGAGTTTCATGATGCGCAGCCGCATGCTCAATGCCGAGCAGTTCGAGGAAGGCCGGCAGATCCTGCGTGACATCGATTCGCTGGACAGCCACACCGCCTTTCTGTTCGACAAGATCAACGTCCTGATGGATGCGGTCGTCGGCTTCATCAACATCAACCAGAACAAGATCATCAAGATCTTCTCGGTGGCCAGCGTTGCGATGCTGCCGCCAACGCTGATCGCCAGCATCTATGGCATGAACTTTCGTCACATGCCGGAACTGGACCAGCCTTGGGGCTACCCGCTCGCCCTGGCCCTGATGCTGGCGTCGGTGGCGGCGCCGTTCCTTTACTTCCGGCGCAAGGGGTGGCTGCGGTGAGTCATGGGTCCGATGCCGCGGCGCAGCCAGTGGCAGGCGTCACACTCCTTACGTCGCTCAGGGGAACCCGCGGCTTGCGCCGCCGCCGCAGTGGCGGCACGATCGGGGTTACAAGGAAGCAGCTATGAGGCGGTTATCAGGAGGTCTGGGTCTGGCAGTCGCCGCGGCGGCCTTGTGCATGGCGGCGTGGGTGGGTCCAGTCTGGGCGCAGTTCGCGCAACTGCCGGCACCGGTTCCCCCTGCGGGCAAGACATCGGAGGCGGGGTCGGACGTCGAGTACCGCATCGACGCGGCGCGCCATGTCTACGCCAGCTATCCGAACCGGATCTACAAGGGCCGGTTGCCGCCGCTGCTGTACGGCGTGGCCATTGTTGAAACCGACGTGGATGCCGAAGGCAAGGTGCTCGAGGTGCGGGTGCTGCGCCCGCCCGCGGCCGCCGAGGTCGGCCCCTGGATCGTCCAGATGATCCAGCGGTCCGGGCCCTTCCCGGTGCCGGCCAAGATGGGCCGCGCCACCTACAAGGACATCTGGCTGGTGGACAAGGGTGGTCAGTTCCAGCTCGACACGCTGACCGAAGGTCAGCGCTGAGGGTCCGGCCGGTCTTGTGCCGCGGCCCTGGTGGCTGCGGCTGACGGCAGCGGCGTCGCCAGTTTTCGGCGCAGAAACCGCAGCAGCGGCCCCAGCAGCGGCAGCCGCTCGTACAGCTGAGCGGCCGCGTCCCAGTAGTCGATGTGCTCGGCAACGCGCCCGTCCGGCGCAAACCGCAGCCGGCTGGCGCCGTGGATGCGCCAGGGTCGGGTGCTGCCCCGGCGCCGGAAATGGAAATCCCAGGTCAGCCAAGCCGTGTCGCCGTCGGCCGTCAACGCCAGGACCTCGAACCGGGGTTGATCCAGTGTCTGGAACATGTGGTCCAGCACGGCATGGATACCCGCCCGCCCGCGCAGGTCGTTGAACGGATCGACGAAGCGGGCGTCGTCGGCATACCAGTCGCCCAGGCGTGACAGATCGGCTGGCTTCATGGCGCCATAGAACGCCGCGACGGCCGCGGCCCGATTGCGCACATCCAGTGACGTCATGGGTGTCCTGACGAGAAATGGGGCGCTCTGGGTACGCCAGCCGGCCGATGCGACGGGCGACACATCACGGTCATGCCCCGACAAAGCGGCGGACCGCGCGGAAGTACAGCCCAGCCGGCAATGAGCGCAGCGCCTTCATGGCCATCGTGAAGCGTCGGGGGAAATGGATCTCGAAGTCGCCACGGGACCAGCCCGCCAGCAGGGCTTGCGCCGCCTGCTCGGGGCTCAGCAGAGCGGGCATGTGGAAGTCATTCCCCGCGGTCAGCGGGGTGCGGACAAAGCCGGGGTTGACCAGCGAAACGGCCACGCCCCGTGGTGCCAGGTCCATGTACAGGACCTCGGCCAGGTTGATCAGGGCCGCCTTGGTCGGTCCGTAGGCCAGCGCCCGCGGCAGGCCCCGGTAGCCGGCCACGCTGGCAATCAGGCTCAGGTGGGCCCGCGTGCCCTGCCGGGCCTGGGCCAGCAGTTGCGGCAGCACGGCGTCGATCATGCGCAAGGCGCCGCCGACATTGACTTCCTGATGGCGAAGTGCATCGTCCAGGTCGAAGTCGTCGACACCCATCTCCCGATAGTGGGCCGCACAGTACACGGCCAGGTCGATGCGACCGCGCAAGCCGATGGCCTCCTGCGCGGCCAGGCGCATGGCACCGCTGTCGGTCACGTCCAGCGGCAGGGACAGGCTGCCGGGATGCGCGGCACGAAAGGCGTCCAGCGCTGCGATGCCGCGGGCCGAAACAATGACCTGCGCACCCAGCGCGTGCAACGCCGACGCGGTGGCATGGCCAATGCCGCTGGAGGCGCCGACCAGCCAGACCACCTGGCCTCGCCAGTCGGCAATGGGTTCGTTCAAGGGCATGGGTTGGTCTCGATCATCCGGTAGCGCCGGTCAAGCGTCCTCTGCCAAGGCGCTGCGCGCTCGCCAGAGGAACATCGCGGCCATCAGCTTCAATGCGCATGGCAACACCGCGTAGATCAGCACCAGGGCTGAAAACGGTTCGTTGTCGGCTGTGTCAGCCTGATACCCGAGAAGCTGGAGCGCCGGCAATGCGACGCCGGCGGCCAGCGCCAGGTTGAGCTTGCCGGCCGCGTTCCACCAACCCAGGTACAGACCCTCGTGCCGGGCGCCATGGCCGTTGCGGTGGACGATGCCGGTGAGCAGGGCCCCCGGCACCGCGAGGTCAGCGCCCAGAGCCAGGCCGCTGCCCAGACAAACGGCCAGGAAGGGCAGCACATCGCCGGCACCCAAACTGGCCGCGCCGACAAAGGTGGCGACCGCCAGCAGCATGCCGGCCAGCCAGGTGCGGGTCAGGCCAATGCGGCGGATCAAGATCAGCCACAGCGGCATGGACAGCGCCGCCGCGGCGAAGTAGGCGCCCAGGAAGGCGGCCTCCCATTGCGGCGCCTGGAGCCGGTCGCGGATGAAGAACAACACCAGGGTGGCCGGGATCGCCGACGCGATGCCGTTGACCAGGTAGCACAGCAGCAGAGCGCGGAATGCCGGCTGGCGCCAAGGCATCCAGGTGTCCATGTCCGGGGTTGTCCGGGCCAAGCCTCTCTGGGCGGCGCTCGGACCGCTGGCCAGGGCAAACAGCCCGGCGGCCAGCGCGACCGCCAGTACCGCAGCCGTGGTAGTCATGCCGGCCAACGACAGCAGGACGCTGGCCACCAACACGCCGGTCAGGGCCGCAGCCTCTCGCCATCCCGTCACGGCGGCGCGTCGGCCGGCGTCGCCGCCCATGCGGCTGCCCCAGGCCTGGTGCAGCAGGCTCAGCAGGCTGTAGCCCAGGTAGGTGAGCACCAGGGACAGGGCGCACCAAGTCAGCAACAGCCCGGTCTCGCGCCACGGCGGATGGAACAGCGCGACGAAGCCGCTGGCCAGCAGCACGGCCGACGCCGCGCCGGCCAGCAAGGCGCGACGGCTGGAATGGTCCAGCCAACGATCTGCCAGCCGGCCCAGCCAGGGATCGACCAAGGCATCCAGACCGCGCACCACCAGCAACAAGGTCCCGATCGTCGCCAATGACAGGCCGAAGTGCTCGGCATAGTGGCGCGGTAGCGTCACATATAGAGGCAGCGCCACGAAGGCCAGCGGCGCCCCCAGAAGCCCATAGCGCCACAACGCCGCGGACGGCCCCGCGAGCGTCACGGCCGTGGGCAGGGTTGTCGATGTCATGCCGGCAGGCCCAGCAACTGGCGTCGCAGCCCCGGCTGCGATGTCTGCGCCGACAGCCAGATGCCGAAGAACCGCGCGCCGAACGCCGGGTCGGTGACGTCGCCCTTGGCGTTGTCGTTGTGCAGAAACAGGGTCGCGCCGTCGGAACGCTGTACGCCGCACAGGCGGTCGCCCGCGACGACGTCGGGAAACACCGCGCGCATGTGTGCCAGCCAGGCGTGGGCAACCTCGGATGACAAGGCCCCTTGGCGGCGCATCTCATCAAGCGAGCGTTCGGCGATGCGCTGGCCACTGAGGGCGCGGGCGTATTGCAGCTCCAGGGCCAATGGCGGCGCTGGCTGTGTGGCATTAACCGGAGAGGGTGGCCCTGGCAGCCAGAGCCTAGCGTCGTAGACGTGCAACCCCATCCAGGTCAGGCGCCCTTTGCCGACCAGCCGAAGAGGCGGCAGGTCGGTGCTCCATGGCGTCGGCAGTGCCGACAGGAATGGCGCTGCGGCAGCCGCGGGCAGGGCGCCTGCAATGCCAGCGGCGCCCGCCCACAGCAGCCATGCCCGACGTGCGGCCCGATCAGGCATGCTCGAGCGTGAACTGCACGACATCGGTATTGCCGGCGTCAAAGGCCGCCTCGCAATAGGCCAGGTAGAACGTCCAGAGCCGGACGAACGACGCGTCGAAACCCTGGCCCCGGACCGCATCTGAGTGCTGCGTGAAGCTGGTCCGCCAGCGGCGCAGCGTCTCCGCATAGTCGCGACCGAAGCCGAACCGGTCGACGACCTTGAGCCCCGCCGACGCGGCCTGTGCCTCGAAGACCTGCGTGCTCGGCAGCAAGCCACCCGGAAAAATGTACTGCTGGATGAAGTCGGTGCCGGCGGCGTAACGCTCGAACAGGTCGTCGCGGATCACGATGCTCTGGATGCATGCCCGCCCGCCAGGCTTGAGCTTGCTGCGAAGCATGCGGAAGTAGTCGGGCCACCATTGGCGACCGACGGCCTCGAACATCTCGATCGAGACGATGGCGTCGAACGGTTCGTCGCCGATGTCGCGATAGTCCTGCAGGCGCAGGTCGGCATGCCCGTCCAGGCCCGCCTGATGCAGGCGGGCGCGCGCCTCGGCCAGTTGCTCCTTGCTGAGCGTCACGCCGGTGACCCGTGCGCCGAAGCGGCCGGCCGCGGTCTCGGCCAGGCTGCCCCAACCGATGCCGACCTCCAGCAGCCGCTGGCCATGGCGGATGCCGCACTGGCGCAGGGCGCGGACCATCTTGGCGCGCTGCGCCGCCGCCAGGTCGCCGCCGTGGCCGCGCTCGAACAGGGCGGCCGAGTAATTCATCGTCGGGTCCAGCCACAGGCGGTAGAACGGGTTGCCCAGGTCGTAGTGCGCCGCAATGTTGCGGCGGCTGCCGGCGCGGGTGTTGCGGTTCAGCCAGTGCTGTGCGCGCTGCAGCAGCGTGCCCCACCACCGGCCATAGACCAGGGCCTCCAGGCCCTCCCGGTTGGCGGCAAACAGTCGCAGCACGGCGGCTGGATCCGGGCTGTCCCACAGGCCATCGCGAAAGGCCTCGGCAAAGCCGATGTCGCCGGACCGTGCCGCCATGCCAAACACGCGCCAGTCGTGGATCGTTGCCGCGGCGACGGGGTCGCCGTGACCGCAGCGTTGGGTCTGTCCGCCCGGCAAGGTCAGATCCAGTGCGCCGTGGTGCAGGTGCTGCAACAGTCGCAGTGCCGCGCGCGCCAGCCGCGGCGCGTCTGCCGGCCCGACCTGCACGGTCAGCGGCCTGGCCTGGGCGGTGCCGCCGGCAGGCTGGCCCGGCAGTTTGAGCTTGCATGCGGAGGAGGCGGAAGCGCTCATTGGGTACCTTCGTGCTGCGCACTCCGGAATTCGCCCTTGGGGCGGCCCGGCGGGCTCATGGGGCCTGGGTTCCGGAGACGGGGTTGTTCGAGGTCGGTGTGGCGGCCGGCTTGGGGTCGCGGCCGAAGAACGGCACACGCTTGATCAGCAGGCGCAGGGCCTGCCAGTGGATGCGCAGCACCACCAGCGGCATCAGCAGCGGTGCATGGCGGCGCGCCGCCGCCATCGCGTCGGCCTGCAGCGGGAGCAGGTGGCCGCTGAAGCTGGTGGTCAGGCCGCCGCCAGCGCCGTCGTCATAGTCGATCCGGGCGACGGCACGCCCGGGCGTGGCGATGTCGCCGCCAGCGAACAGGAAGCGGAAGCCATAGCTGCCCCGGACCTGGAAGAACGGCGACACCTGCAGCGCCTTGTCGGCCCGCAGCGGCATGCCCCAGCGCATCGCTTCGTCCCGGTCGCCAGCCCGCAGCACATAGCAGTGCCGTGAACCAAAGGTGTTGTTGACCTCGGCGACGATGGCGGCCGGTCGGCCGTCCTGCCGCAGGCAATACCAGAAGCTGACCGGCTTGAACACCATGCCGTACAGGCGCGGGTAGGTCTGCAGCCAGATCTCGCCGTCGGCGTCGACGACTCCATGTTGCCGCAGCAAGGACTCGATCCAGGCGAGGGCGTCGCCGCCGCCGTCGCCGTGGTCGCTGTCATGGAAGGCCAGGCGCCCGAACCGGTTGCGGTGCAGCGCGTTGCAGGGCTGCTCCCGCAGCGCGCGCATGGGCAGCAGCAGGCACCAGCTGCGATAGATAAACGCATGCACCGTCGGCACCTGTCGGGCATGGCGCACGCTGCCGACCAGCAGCAGCGGTCGCCCAGGCTTGCCGGACGCGGCATGCCCAAGGGCGCGTCGGTGGTCGTCGGCGGCTGTCGCGGGCCTGGTCATGCCGCCAGCGCCTGGTGGGAGGCGAGGCCGGAGTCCAGCATGTCGCGGACGACGGCACTGGCTGCACGCAGGCCGTCTTCATGGAAGCCCCAGCCGGCCCAGGCACCGGCAAACCAGACCCGGCCTTGGCCCTGGATCTGCGGCAGCTTGCGCTGGGCTTCGATGGCGGCTTGGTCGAAGACCGGATGGGTCACCGAAAACTCGGCGTGGATATGTTCAGCGCGCGGTTCGCGCACCGGGTTCATCGACACCACCACCGGCGTGCGCCACGGCAGGGGCTGCAGTCGGTTGATCAGGTAGTGCAGGCACACACGGGCCTGCTCCTGGTCGCGCAAGGCCGCGCGCTCGTAGTTCCAGGCCGCCCAGGCACGCTGCCGCTGCGGCAGCAGTGCGGCGTCGGTGTGCAGCACGATGCGGTTGGCCTGCCAGCGGATGGCACCCAGAACCGCGCGCTCCAGGGGCGTGGCGTCGCTCAACAGCGCCAGCGCCTGGTCGGTGTGGCAGGCCAGCACTGCGGCGTCAAAGCGCTCGCTACCAGCCGCCGTATCCACCCAGACGCCGGCATGGCCGGCGCCGTCATGCGACGCTGGTGGTATCCGGCGCACGGCTCGGACCGGCATGGACAAGCGCGCGTCCGGCACGGCAGACACGATGCGTTGAACATATGCCCGCGAGCCGCCGGCCACGGTGTGCCACTGCGGCCGGTCGACGACACGGATCAGTCCGTGGTTGTGCAGGAAGCGCAGCATCGACCCCAACGGAAACTCCAGCATCTGGCTGGCCGGACATGACCAGATGCAGGCCAGCATCGGCAGCAGATAGTCGTCCCGGAAGCGGGTACCGAAGCGATGCCGCTCCAGGAACGCGCCCAGGGGTTCATCCAGGGCCGCCGGCGCCACCGCATCAATGGCCTGCCCCGTCACATGCGCAGGGTCCGGCAGTTGCGCGGCCAGTGCCTGGGCCATCCGGTTGAAGCGCACCAGGTCGGCCAGCATGCCCATGAAAGACGGACGCAGCAGGTTGCGGCGCTGGGCGAACACGGCGTTCAGGTTGCTGCCGCACCACTCCAGCCCGTTGGCCTGGACCGAGAAGGACATGTCCGAAGGCGCGGTCGCCACACCGAGCTCGTCAAACAGCCGGGTCAGCCCCGGATAGGTCCGGTGGTTGAAGACCAGAAAGCCAACGTCCACGCCGTGACGGATGCCCGACAGCGTCAGGTCGACGGTGTGGGCATGGCCACCGAAGTGCTGGCCCGACTCGAACAGCGTGACCTCGGCCTGGTCGCGCAGTTGCCAGGCTGTGGCCAGGCCGGCAATGCCGGAGCCGATGACCGCCACCCGCGGACGGCCGCCGGTCACAAGACGCTCCGAGAGAAGACTCCCGGGGCTGGGGGCGCCCAGCCCGACATCGGGCCTGCATGCCCGACGGCCCTCGACTTTGGAAGGAAGGGGGCCGTGCAGCGCCCCGCAGCGAAGGAGGGAGGGAGGGAGGAGGAGATCCGCTGCGGGATTGCACGCCGGTTGCCCGACGGGCTGCACGACCCAAAAAGGGCAGGTGGGCAGCAGTGGCTGCTGGCAGCCGCCTGTCCGCCAGCGCTGCCCACTTGATGGGCATGGAGTCGCGCTGCCGCCACGGGTTCCGTCAACCTGCGGACCCGTTGCGGAGCGCGGACATTGAAAGGTGGATTGAACTGATCAGTCACAACGCGACTATACAGTCACTTTGCGACCCTGTCGACCAAATGGTGGGCTCATGCGATGCTGCGCCGGCGCCAGCAGCGCAGATGCTGCACGCCTGTCGCGGGGTGCGCCTGGATCCTCCCTACATGCCGGCCGGTTGGGCGCCCAGCCGGGCGGCATCCACGGCCCTGCGGCGCGGGTCCGCACCCCAGCTGCCCGCCGGCAGCGCGGCCGTCAGGCCTTGGCGGCGGCTGCTGCGCGCTCCTGGTCGGCCTTGCGGTCGGCCGAAATCTTCTGCGCGCTCGGTCGCTCACCGACCAGCTTCATGTGGGCCCGCCAGTCGATGCCGGCTGCGGCCAGCAGGTCCTCACCGAGCACCGCCTTGGACGCCGATGCCACCAGTGGCAGCGACACCCAGGCCGCTGCATCGGCCACAGTGAAGGTGTCGCCGGCCACGTAGGGCGACATCCGCGCCAGGCGTTTGAAACCGGCGATGTTTCGGGTCAGCTGGGCCTTGACCCGAGCCTCGGTGTCCTCGCTGACCGTGCCGCCGAAGAAGGCCTGCTTGTAAAGCTCGCGCGCGACCAGCTCCAGGTGCAGGTCGATGAAGGTGCACAGCTCGCGTACCCGCGCCGCGCCCCAGGCGTCGTCCGGGATCAGCGCCGGCTGTGGCTGCAGCGCCTCCAGGTATTCGACGATCACCTGGCTCTCGCACAGGCCACCCTGGGGCGTCCGGATGAACGGGATCTTGCCCAGCGGCGACGCCGTCAGCACGCCCTCCTCCACCGAGCCGGTCATCACCTTCTCCTCGGTGAACGGGATGCCCTTTTCCAGCAGCACCAGCTTGACCTTGTTGTAGTAGTTGGAAAGGCTGAAGCCGCACAGGGTGATCATCGAAGTCTCCGGATGGAAGGGGGTCGGGCAGTCTAAGGGGCCGTCCCGTCCATCTGGCGGCACCATGGCGACAGCCGCACTGTCCCTATCGCCGACCGCCGCGACTGGTGATCCAGGCGCACAGCAGGCCGGCCACCGCGCCGGTGGCATGGGCCAGCGGGGCGATGGCAATGTCCCAGCCCGGCCAGCGGCGCAAGGGCTCGCCCCAGGGTTGCTCCAGCAGCAGCTTGACCGCCAGGCCCAGCAGCAAAAGGCCACCGACCCAGCGCCGCTGCCGGCCAACCGTGCCGATGTGTGGCCTCACCACCAGCAACTGCCAGCCCGCGACCGCCGCCCCGGCGTGCAGCACGCCGGACAGGCCACCGTAGTGGGCCAGGCCCGGCTGCAGCAGCAGCGCCAGGTGCGTCAATGGCCAAGCCAGGCCCCAGGCCAGGGCCGCGCGCGTACCGCAGCCGGCGCGCCAGCCCAGAGCGCCGATCAAGGCCAGGCCCGCCAGGTTGGCCGCGAGGTGCCACGTGCTCCAGTGCACCCAGGCGGCGGTGAACAGCCGCCAGGGCTGGGACAGGGCCAGCGCCGGCTGCCAGTCCAGGCGCCAGCGGGCAGACTCGGCGCTGTCGCCCCAAGCGACCAGGCCGGCTGCGGCCAAGGCACCCAGGGCCAGGCCCGCCGCGAGCAGGGCCCAGGCGCGACGCGCCTGCAGGGCCGCCCCGGCAACCCGCATCGTCACGCTGCAGGTCCGCGCCGGCGCATCAGCCGAAAACCGCCCGCCACAGGGCCAGCACCGCCTCACGCTCCCTTGAGAGCGACTCGGGCGGAAACTGGGTGGCCCGCTCATCCAGGCGCGCCTGGTGCTGGGCACGGCGCAGCTCGCGGTAGGCGTCGGCGGCCCCCAGGCCCACGCCCGCCGGCAACAGGCCTGCGGCCTCGGCGCGCTGGGTCAGCGCAATGTTGCCCTTGTTGTCCAGCAGGGACGGCACGTCGGCGGCATGGGCCAGCACCAGGGCCTGCACGGCGAACTCCACATCCATCATGCCGCCGGCCGAGTGCTTGACATCGAACAGGCCCGGCTTGTCCGGATGCGCCCGCCGCACCCGCTCGCGCATGGTGGCCACCTCCTGCTTCAGCGCCGCGGCGTCGCGCGGCGCCGCCAGCACGGCACGCCGCGTCGCCTCGAAGCTCGGCGCCAGGTCGGACACGCCTGCGCAATAGCGTGCCCGGGTGATGGCCTGGTGCTCCCAGGTCCAGGCGGTGTTGCTGCCGCGGCCGCTCTGGTAACGCTCGAAGGACGCCAGCGACGTCACCAGCAGGCCCGAGTTGCCGTTCGGCCGCAGCGCGGTGTCGATGTCGAACAGCTCGCCGGCGGATGTCCGCAGCGTCAGCCAGGTCACCAGCTTGCGCACGAAGCGGCCGTACACATCCTGTGCCAGGTCGGCGTCGGCCTCGTCGCTGTCGTCGTAGAGGAAGACGACGTCGAGGTCGCTGCCGTAGCCCAGCTCCAGGCCGCCCAGCTTGCCGTAGGCGATCACCCCCAGGCGCGGTGTCGGGCGATGGTGCTGCCGCAGCAGCGGCCAGGCCCAGCGAACGGCGCAATCCAGCACCGCGTCAGCCAGTGCGGACAGGTCGTCGGCCACCTGTTCGACGGTGAGCAGGCCTTCGACATCGCGTACCAGCGTGCGGAACACCTCGCCATGGTGGGCATGGCGCAGCGTGTCCATCAGGGACTCTTCGTCGGCCTGGCCGCTGCGCTGCCAGGCGCGATGTCGCTCGTCGAGCGCGGCGATGAAGGCGTCGCGGTCGAAACGCTCGTGCAGCAGCCGCGGGTCCGCCAGCTCGTCGATCACCCCCGGGTGCTGCATCAGGTAGCGCATCGGCCAGCGGGCCAAGCCCAGCAGACGCAGCAGTCGTTTCAGCACCTCGGGCCGTTCGGCCAGCAGCGCGATGTAGCTGTCGCGGCGCAGCAGCGGCTCCAGCCAGTCCACAAAGCGCAGCGCGGCCTCGTCGCCAGCCTCACCCGCGGCCACCACCTGCCCGGCCCGCAGCATCAGCCGCCCAAGCCGCAGCCGCGACTCGTCGCTCAGGGCCTGCACCCGCGGCTGACGTGCCCACTGGGTGACGCGCTCGGCCAGTACCGGGCTCAGGCAGGCCGCCAGCGCCTCGCTGTCCAGGGCCAGATCGCCGCTGCCGCAGGCCTGGCATGGGGCGCCCGGTGCCGGCGTGCGGCCGTCGTGCAGTAACAGGTCGAACTCGGTGGCCACGCGCTCGCGCACCTCGCCCAGCCGCTGCAGCAGCTCGCAGGCGTCGGCGCGGCAGCTCATCCCCATCGACGCTGCGATCCACTGCAGGTCGGCATCGGCGGTCGGCAGCTGATGGGTCTGCTGGTCGTCCAGGTACTGGATCCGGTGCTCAAGCTGGCGCAAAAAGACATAGCTGGCCTGCAGCTCGCGCGCGGTGTCGACCTTCATCAGCCCGCGCGAAGTCAGCCGGTCCAGCGCGCGCAGCGTCGAGCGGGTCCGGATCTCGGGGTACTGGCCACCGCGCACCACCAGCAGCAGCTGGACGATGAACTCGATCTCGCGGATGCCGCCGCGCGACAGCTTGACGTCGTTGGCCCGCTCCGGCCGGCCGGCGGCGCGACGCTGTGCCTCCTCGCGGATCTTGCGGTGCAGCTGGCGCAGGCCCTCGAACACGCCGTAGTCCAGGTAGCGCCGGTAGACGAACGGCGTCACCAGGGAACGCAAGGCCAGTGCGCGCCCATGGGCGACGGCGGCGCGGGGGGCTACGACACGGCTCTTCAGCCACGCAAACCGCTCCCACTCCCGGCCCTGGACCTGGAAATACTCTTCCAGCATGCCCAGCGACACCACTGGCGGGCCGGACATGCCGTTGGGCCGCAAGGCCAGGTCGACGCGGAAGACGAAGCCGTCCTCGGTGGTGTCGCCAATCAGCGCGAACAGGCGCTTGGCGACCCGAGCGAAGTATTCATGCGCACTGATGGGCGCCGGACCGTCGGTCTGGCCGTCGTCCTCGTAGACATAGATCAGGTCGATGTCCGAGGACACGTTGAGCTCGCGCGCGCCGAGCTTGCCCATGCCGATGATCCACAGGTCGATGCGGCGGCCGCTGGCATCGCGCGGCACGCCGCTGCGGGCGTCCTCGTCGGCCTGCGCCTGGGCCAGCGCGCGCTCCAGCGTCACCTCCGCCAGAGCCGTCATCGCGCCCGTCACGGCGTCCAGCGGCGCGCCACCGGCCACGTCCTCGCAGGCCAGCCGGTGCAGCACCAGCTGGCGCGCCACGCGCAGCGCCGACGGCAAGGCCCGGCCCATGGCGCACAGGCGGTCGACCAGGTCGTTGATGACCGGGCCGCCAGGCACACCCGGTGGCAGCAGCGGCAGCATGTCGGCCCAGCGCCGCTCGATGCGCTGCACGAAGCGGCTGTGGCGCGGGTCGGCCGGCACAGACCCCTGTGCTAGATTGACCCGCAGCCCTGGAGCGGCTGCCTGGGCGCCGCTCAGCGGCGTACGCGATTCCCCGTCCATGTCCCTCTCACCGTCGATGTCCCGGCCCGCTGCCCGTGGTGGACGCTGGTGGCGCGGCATGTTGCGCACCCTGGCCTGGCTGTTGTTTGCAGCGTGGAGCTTAGCCCTGCTGGTGTGGCTGATCTTCCACTGGGGCTTTCTGCCGCGCCTTGATCAATGGCGCCCCCAGGTCGAGGCGGTGGCCAGCCGGTCGCTCGGGCTGACGGTGCAGATCGGTCGCATCGACGTGTACTCCGGCCGCTGGGTGCCGGCGCTGGCGCTGCATGACGTGGTGCTGCGCGATGCCCAACAGCGCGAGGCGCTGCGCCTGCCAAGGGTTTCGGCGGCGCTGTCGCTGCGTTCGTTGCTGGCGCTGCGCCTGCGTTTCGACCAGTTGCTGATCGACGGCGCCCGGCTCGAGATCCGGCGTGATGCCCAGGGCCGTATCCGTGTGGCCGGCCTGGTGCTGGACGGCGACGCCGGCCAGGCCGGCGACACCGCGCTGGCGGATTGGTTCTTCGAGCAGCATGAGTTCGTGATCCGCGGCGGCACCCTGCGCTGGGTGGATGAGCTGCGCCAGGCGCCGCCGCTGCACCTGGACGATGTGCTGCTGGTGGTGCGCAACGGCTTGCGCCGACACGAGATGCGGTTGGAGGGCACGCCGCCGGCCGACTGGGGCGGGCGCTTCTCGCTGCGCATGCGGGCCCGCTCGCCATTGGTGTCGCGGGCCGGCGACTGGCAGCGCTGGCACGGCGCGCTGCATGCCGACCTGCCGCGGACGGACGTGACCGAGCTCGGGCGCTATGTCAACCTGCCGTTCGAGCTGCGAGAGGGCAGCGGCGCCCTGCGGGCCTGGCTGGATTTCGCCGACGGTGCTGCGCAATCGGCCACGCTGGACGCGGCGCTGACGGCGGTGTCGCTGCGACTGACACCCAAGCTGCCGCCGCTCGCATTGGAGGACCTGCGGGCGCGCCTGGTGGGGGAGCGACGGCCCGACGGCAGCCGGCTGGAGGTGCAGGGCCTGAGCTTCCGGCTGGCCGATGGTGGCAGCTGGGCCACCAGCCGGCTCGGCCTGACCTTGAAGCAGGCCGGCGGCCGGCCGACCGAGCCCGTCACCGGCGGCGAACTGCAGGTCGACCGGCTGGACCTGGACACGGTGGCACAGCTGGCCGAGCGGTTGCCGCTGGGCCGCCCGGTGCTGACCCTGCTGGAGCAGACCCGCCCGCAGGGCACGCTGCGCGACCTGCTGGCCCGATGGGACGGACCACTCGATGCACCAGGCCGCTGGAGCGTCAAGGCCAGGCTGCAGGGCCTGACCCTGGCCAGCTCGCCGTCGCCCCAGCCGGGCGGGGTCGGTCGGCCGGGCTTCCGCAACGCGGACCTGATGCTGCAGGCCGACCAGGCCGGCGGCAGTGCCGAGTTGCAGATGGCCCATGGCGCGCTGGAGCTGCCGGGCATCTTCGAGCAGGCACTGGTGCCACTGCACGCGCTGCAGGCACACCTGGGCTGGCAGGTCACACCGCGCCCGGGTGCGCCGCCGCAGATCGCCCTGCAGGTCCGCGACATGCGCTTTGCCAATGACGACGCCCAAGGCGAGCTCAGCGCGCAGTGGCGCACCGGGCTCGGCCCCGACTTCGGGCGGGGCGGCCGTCTGCCCGGACACATCGAGCTCGAGGGACGACTGCCCCAGGGGCGTGCGACGGCGGTGGCCCGCTACCTGCCGATGGGCATCCCGGCCAAAGCGCGGGGCTACCTGGAGCGGGCGCTGCAGGCCGGCCAGGTGCGCGACGCCCAGTTCCGCGTCAAGGGCGACCTCTGGGACTTTCCGTTCGTCCAGGCGCGCGACGGCGAGTTCCGCATCGCGGCCAAGGTGCAGAACGTGCGCCTGGCCTATGTACCGGACCACCCGGCCGAAAACGGTGAACCCGCCTGGACGTCGCCATGGCCAGCCGTGTCGGACGTGTCGGCAGATGTGCTGATCGAGCGCACCAGCCTGCAGGTGCGGCAGGGCCGCGCCCGCCTGTGGGGGCTGGAGCTGCGCGACGTGACAGCCGGCATCCGCGACCTGTCCGACCCGGTGCTGGAGCTGGACGGACTGGCGCATGGCCCGGCCGCCGACTTGTTGCGCTATGTCGAGACCTCGCCGGTAGGTGGCTGGATCGGTGGCGCCCTCCAACGCGCCACCAGCACGGGCGCGGCCGACCTTCGGCTGGGCCTGAGCCTGCCGCTGCGGTCCCTGGACCGAACCAGCGTGCGCGGAGTCGTCACCCTGGCCGGCAATGACTTCCGGCTGTCTTCCGACGTGCCGGCACTGGCCGGCGCGCGCGGACGCGTCGAGTTCACCCAGCGGGGCATCCAGATCAGCGGCGCCAGTGCCCGAGCCGTGGGCGGCGAGATTGGTTTCGATGGCGGCACGCAGCCCGACGGCACGCTGCGCTTTCAGGGCCAGGGCACAGCCACGGCCGAGGGCCTGCGGGCGGCCACCGAACTGGACCCGCTGCCCCGTGTGGCCCAGCTGATGCAGGGGCAGACCTCCTATCGACTGCAGATCGGGCTGATCCAGGGCCGGCCGGAGATCACGGTGACCAGCCCGCTGACCGGCATGGCCATCGCGCTGCCGGCGCCGCTGGGCAAGGCCGCCGCTGGCACGCTGCCGCTGCGCTGGCAGACCCGCATCGACCCGGCCCATGCCGCGCGCGACGAGCTGCGGCTGGAGCTGGGCCCGTTGTTGCAGGCGCAGTACCTGCGCGAGCACGAGGGCGACCGCACAAAGGTGCTGCGCGGTGGTGTCGGTCTGGGGGCGCCGCATCCGTGGCCTGCCAGTGGCGTCCATGTGGCGGTGAACCTGGCGCTGGTTGATGTGGATGCCTGGTCGGCGGCGCTGGACCGCTTCAATGCTGTGGCTGGGCCCGCCGCGCGTCAAGCCAGCCTGGGCTACCAGCCGTCAACGGTAGCCCTGCAGGCCGGCGAGCTGGTGGTGGCACAGCGCCGCGTCCATGCGGTGACGCTGGGCCTGAGCCGCATCGACGACACCACGGACGCCGGCTGGCGCGGCAGCATCGATGCGCGCCAACTGGCCGGCTTCTTCGAGTACCGGGAGCCGGCACGTGGCGGCAATGGCCGCCTGTTCGCACGCCTGGCACGGCTGACCCTGCCGCCGGCCGAGGTGCAGCAGGTCGAGAGCCTGCTCGACGCCGGCGCTGGTGTGCGCATGCCGGCGCTGGACATCCGGGTCGACGACTTCGAGCTGCGCGGCCGCAGGCTCGGCGCGCTGGAGATCGCGGCCCACCACCGGGTCGCGGCCGCCGGCACGGCGCCGGTCTGGCAACTGGACCGCCTGGACCTGCGCGTGCCCGAGGCCCACCTGTCGGCCAGCGGAACCTGGAACCCGGCGGCGCCCAGTGCGGCCGGCCGGCGCACCGCGCTGCAGTTCAAGCTGGACGTGGCCGACGGAGGGGCGCTGCTCGACCGCTTCGGCCAGGGCGGCCTGGTGCGTGGCAGCAAGGGCGTGATGGCAGGGTCGCTCAACTGGCCCGGCTCGCCCCTGGCCTGGGACGCGGCCACGCTGGATGGTCAGATGACGCTGGCCATGGACGCCGGGCAGTTCCTGAAAGCCGACGCCGGTGCCGGCCGGCTGCTGTCGGTATTGAGCCTGCAGTCGCTGCCACGCCGCCTGGCGCTGGACTTCCGCGATGTGTTCCAGGACGGCTTTGCCTTCGACCGCATCGACGGCGACCTGCGCATTGCCGCTGGCGTGGCCAGCACCAACAACCTGCGCATGCGCGGCGTGCAGGCGGCCGCGCTGATGGAGGGCCAAGCCGATATCGTGCGTGAGACCCAGGACCTGCGCGTGGTGGTGGTGCCCGAGATCAACGCCGGGACCGCATCGCTGGCCTATGCCGCCATCCAGCCCGCCATCGGGCTGACCACCTTCTTCGCGCAGTGGATCCTGCGCGGGCCCCTGCGCGCGGCGGGCACGCGGGAGTTCCATATCGACGGCAGCTGGGCCGACCCTCAGATCCGGGTCGTGCCGCGCACACCAGGGCAGGCGGTGCCGGACCTGGACGCGGTCGCGGCCCGACCGGCCCTGGCGCCGCCGGCGCCAGGGGCATCCGCAGCCGCGGGGCGCTCGCCAGTGGACGCTGCCGCCCGCCCTGCGTCGCGGGCCGTGCCCTGATCCCGCGCGCCGCGCCGGGCGAGCGCGGGAAATGCCGCGACGCCAGCTGCGCGCTCAGGCGCTAGTGGTGTTTCAGTTGCGGCTTGGTCCGCCGGTGACTTGCGGCATCCCGGCGGGCTGGCCACGCAGGCGCTGGGTGAAGCGCCAAAGCCGAGCCACCCAGGCCTGGCGGAACAGCACCAGCTCGTGGGTCTGCAGGCTGTCCACGGCCCAGTCGGCATGCCAGTCCTGGGCCACGGCCAGGCCGAGCCGGTCGATGCCGGGGTCGGCGCAGCTCTGGCGCAGCTGCGCATCCAGCAGCAGATGCCCCGGGTTCAGCCGGCCATGAGCAGCGTCGTAGCCGATCTTCAGCACGTGGCGCGAGCCGCCGACCCGTACGCAGAACTGCGCCGCGATGGCCTGGCCATCCAGGCGCAGCAGGTGGATCTCGCTGCGGGCCTGCGGCGCCTGAGGGTCGCGGTACAGGTCGCCGAAGAAGCGTTGCAGCCGCGGATGCAGCGCGATCGCGCTGCCGGTGCCGGCGGCGCCCTTCCAGCCGCTGTCCTCGAGCCGGGTGAACTGCGCCAGCGCGTCGTCTGCCGCTGCGTCATCGCCGGCCACTGATTGCACGGTCCAGGCGCCGGTGCGCTCCAGGCGTCGCCAGCCCTTGGCCAGGTTGCGCTGCAGCAGCGGCGTGAAGCGCGCCGCCAGCGTGTCGTAGCTGCTGCTGCAGTCCAGCCAGCTCGACCCGGACAGCGTGCCGCCAGGACGGCGCCAGCGCGCATGGCCGGGCAGCGACTCAGCCAGCCGCAGTACGCAGGCGCCTTCCAGCACCGCCGGTGCCAGCAGCGCCTGCCATGGCAACCCTTGGGCCGGCAACGAGCGAGCCAGTACGCCGAACACCTCGTCCGGGTCCTGGCCCGGCGCCAGAAGCAAGTCGCTGAAGCCGACCTGCGGGTCCGACACCAGCACCAACATGTCCAGCGGCATCGGGCCCAGGCGACGGCGCTCCAAGCGCGCCACGGCCAGGGCCACCACCTGCGGGCCACGCGCCACCCGCAGCACGACCGGCTCGCGGCCGGCGTGCGCCAGTGCGCCGCACAGCCCCTGCGCGACGGCGCCGAGCGATACGAAGGACGCCTGTCTGGTTTGTGCCAGCAGGTCCAGCCAGGCCGGGCGGACGCGGTCGAACGCATCGGGGCCGCGCAGGACCTCGACGTTCAGTGCCGACGATGCGGTGGCGGTCATCCGTGAGATTGTTTCAGGGGTCCCCTGCGGCGTCGGCCGATCCGGCCTCACCCTTCGGTGTGTGCATGCGGCGCCACCTGCTCGTTATCATCGCCGCGCCCGGGTGTCCGGGATCTGCAAAACAAGGAGCACGTGATGGCCCTGATGGACTTCATCAAGAAACAGTTCATCGACATCCTGGAGTGGACCGAGGGCGCCGACGGCGTGCTCGCGTGGCGCTTCCCGATGGCCGGCAACGAGATCCAGTACGGTGCGTCGCTCACCGTGCGCGAGAGCCAGATGGCGGTGTTCGTCAACGAAGGCAAGGTGGCCGATGTGTTCGGCCCCGGCATGTACAAGCTGACGACGCAGACCATCCCGGTTCTGACCTACCTGAAGAACTGGGACAAGCTATTCCAGAGCCCGTTCAAGAGCGACGTGTATTTCTTCAGCACGCGCCAGCAGGTGGATCAGCGCTGGGGCACCGCCCAGCCGGTCACCATCCGCGACAAGGATTTCGGCGCCGTGCGCGTGCGCGCCTTCGGCAACTACAGCTACCGCATCGCCGACCCGAAGCTGTTCCATACCGAGATCTCCGGTACCCGCGAGGCCTACAGCGCCGCCGATCTGGACGGCCAGTTGCGCGGCTTGATGCTGCAGCACATCAGTGACGCAGTGGCCCGCAGCGGCATCGCCTTCCTGGACCTGGCGGCCAACCAGGTCGAGTTCGCCAAGCAGCTGCGCGAGGCCACGGCGCCTTCCTTCGCCGCGATCGGCCTGCAGCTCGAGGGCGTGACGCTGCAGAACGTGTCGCTGCCCGAGGAACTGCAGAAGATCCTCGACCAGAAGATCGGCATGGGCATGGTCGGCAACGACATGGGCAAGTTCATGCAGTACCAGACCGCACAGGCCATGCCGGAGCTGGTCAAGGGCGCCGGCTCGGGCGGCGGCGGCATGGCCAGTGACGCGATGGGCCTGGGCGCCGGCGTAGCGCTGGGGCAGGTGCTGGCGCAGAACCTGGCGCAAGGGCTGTCCGGCATCGGGCAGCCTGCGGCGGCGCAGGCCGCAACCGCAGCCGCAGCCGCGGCGCCGGCGGGCATCCGCCCAGAGGAAGTCATGGCCACACTGGAGAAGCTGGGTGACCTCAAGGCTAAGGGCATCCTGACCGACGACGAGTTCGCGGCCAAGAAGGCCGAGCTGCTCAAGAAGCTCGTCTAGACCCCGCCCGGTGGTTGCACCGCAACGCGCCTGGCGCGCCGCCTGCCCCAATTGCGGGGCGCCGGTGGAGTTTGCGTCGGCCGCGTCGGCCAGCGCGGTCTGCAGCTTTTGCCGCAGCACACTGGTGCGCGACGGCGAGGCGCTGCGCCGCATCGGCCAGAGCGCGGAGCTGTTCGACGACCACAGCCCGTTGCAGTTGGGCGTGGCCGGGCGCTGGCAGGACACGCCCTTCACGCTGGTGGGCCGCCGCCAGCTGCGCTATCCGGAGGGCTCCTGGAACGAGTGGCATGCGCTGTTCGACAGCGGGCGCAGTGGTTGGCTGTCGGAGGACAACGGCGCCTATGTGGTCGCCTTCGATGTGCCGCTGGAGGGCAGCGCGCCGTCGGCCGCGTCGCTGGTGGCGGGCACGCGGGTCACGGTGCAGGGTGCGGCCTGGTCGGTGGCCTCGGTGGTCGCGGCGACGCTGCACGCCGCCGAGGGCGAGCTGCCGGCCCCGCCGCTGCTGGACGGCGCAGCGTTCACCGTGGCCGACCTGCGCAACGACCGCGACGAGGTGGCGACGCTGGACTACGGCAGCCCCGGCGCGCCGACGCTGTCGCTCGGCCGTCCGGTGCGGCTGGCCGAGCTGGCCCTGACCGGCCTGCGACAGCTGGACGGCAAGTCGCTGGGCGGCAAGAGTTTCGACTGCCCGAGTTGCGGCGCGCCCCTGGAGCTCACCCTCAAGACCACGCAGTCCATCGTCTGCGGCCAATGCAAGGCGGTGGTCAATCTGTCCACGGGTGTCGGCGCCGACCTGCAGTACTACGGGCAGTCCAATGCCGGCCACGACGGTGCCGAGCCGCTGATTCCGCTCGGGCGCAACGGCACGCTGGCCATCAACGGCCCCGGGCTGCCATGGCAGGTGGTGGGCTATGTGGAGCGCTGCGACCTGCCCGACCCCGGCGACGACGAGGAGCAGACGTTCTGGCGTGAATACTTGCTGTACAACCAGCAGGAGGGTTTCGCTTTCCTGGTCGATGCCGAGGACGGCTGGAGCGCGGTGCGGCCATTGACCGGCGCGCCGCAGGTGTCCGGCGATGTCGCGCAATGGAAGGGCCGCGCCTTCCGCAAGCGCTATGCCTACCAGGCCAAGGTTGCCTGGGTGCTGGGCGAGTTCTACTGGCAGCTCAAGCGCGACGAGCAGGCACTTGTCACCGACTACTTCGGCCTGAAGAACGCCTCCGGTCGGCGCCTGTCGCGCGAGCAGACCGGCGCCGAGGTCACCTGGAGCGAGGGCGGCAACCTCGATGCCGCAGCGGTCGTCAAGGCCTTCAACCTGGACCCGCGGCTGCTGCCTTCCATGCAGCGCGACGTCGCGCCCATGGGCGATGGCACCGGCTTCAACTTCGGCAAGTGGAAGACCGTCTTCTGGATCGGGCTGATCATTGCGATGGTGGCCATCTCATTGATGTCCAGCGACGACGGCCTGATGTCCAGCAACGACGGCCGGGATTGCGACAGCTTCAAGACCACGTTCGGTGAGGCCAGCAACGAGTACCAGCAATGCCTGGCCCAGGCCCGCGCGGGCGGCGGCTCGCGCACGCGCGGCGGCTCGTATGGCGGCTTCAGTTCCGGCGGCGGCGGCCACAAGTAGCGCCACGCCCTCTTCATCCCTTTGACAGGAGACATGATCATGCCCGGATTCGAATGGCTCAAGCCCGCAGTCGTGCTGGGCTCCCTGCTCTATGCCGTGATCGGCGTGGCGGTGCTGTGGGTCAGCTTCCTCATCATCGACAAGCTGACGCCCTATGACCTGTGGGACGAGATCGTCGGCAAGAAGAACGTGGCCCTGGCCATCGTCGTGGGGGCGATGTTCATCGCGATCGGGCAGATCGTCGCGGCGGCGATCCACGGGTGAGCGATCCGGCCGCGCCGGCGCCCCGCGCGGCGCGCGACGCGCCGGTCGGGCCACCGAGCCCTGCGTCCGGTGCACGGCCGCCCGGCGCGTCCCCTGCCGAGCTGGCGCTGCTGGTCTCGGTCTTCGTGGTCGCGGCCTGCGGCCTGGCCTATGAACTCACGGCCGGCGCGCTGGCCAGCTACCTGCTGGGCGACTCGGTCCTGCAGTTCTCCACCATCATCGGCGCCTATCTCTTCGCGATGGGCGTGGGTTCCTGGCTGAGCCGCTACATCGAACGCCAGCTCCTGGCTCACTTCCTGCGCATCGAACTGCTGGTGGGCCTGATCGGCGGCTTCATGCCGGCCGCACTTTTTGCCGCGCACAGCCTGCTGCCGGTCGGGGCCAGCGGACCGTTCCGGGTGCTGCTGTATGCGATGGTGCTGCTGGTGGGCACGCTGGTGGGCCTGGAGATTCCACTGGTCATGCGCATCCTGAAGCGCCATTTCGCCGAGCGCTGGGCGCTGCGCGAGCTGGTGGCGCGGGTGTTGAGCGTGGACTACCTCGGTGCGCTGGGGGTCTCGCTGGCCTTCCCGCTGCTGCTGCTGCCACACCTGGGGCTGGTGCGCACCGGGCTGGTGGTGGGCCTGCTCAATGTGCTGGTCGCGGTCTGGGCGCTGATGTTGTTCCGCGGCGAGCTGCGGCGCTGGCGCGCCCATGCGCTGGCATGTTTTGGCGTGACGGCCCTGCTGCTGGCCGGGCTGGTGGGCGCCGACCGGTTCACCACCTGGGCCGAGGATCGCTTCTACGGCAGCGAGGTCATCGTGCGTGAGTCCAGCCCCTATCAGCGCGTGGTGCTGACCTCCGGGCCATCGGGCGTGCGGCTGTACCTCAACGGCAACCTGCAGTTCCACTCCCGTGACGAGTACCGCTACCACGAGGCCCTGGTCCACCCGGCCATGGCGGCCCATGGCGCGCCACGGCGGGTGCTGGTCCTGGGCGGTGGCGACGGCATGGCGGTGCGCGAAGTCTTGAAGCATCCCTCCGTCGAACACGTGACCCTGGTCGAGCTGGACCCCCAGATGGTGGCCTTGTTCCGCGACCGGCCGCTGCTGGCAGGCCTGAACCAGCGGGCGCTGCACTCGCCCAAGTTGCGGGTGGTGACGGCGGACGCCTTTGTCTGGCTGGAGACCGCCGACGAGACCTTCGATGTGGTCATCGTCGACTTTCCGGACCCGAGCAGTTTTGCGCTCGGCAAGCTGTACTCGACCACCTTCTATGAGCGGCTGGACCAGCGGCTGGCCGCCAGCGGATTCATGGTGGTGCAGAGCACCAGCCCGCTGATCGCGCGGCGCAGTTTCTGGACCGTGGCAGCCACGCTGGAGGCGGTCGGCCTGACGACGACGCCCTACCACGCGCATGTGCCCAGCTTCGGTGAATGGGGCTTCATCCTGGCTTCGCGCCGGCCCTTCAGGCCGCCAACAACGCTGCCGCCGGGCCTGCGCTTCCTCACGCCGCAGGGCATGCCCGCCCTGCTGCTCTTTCCGCCCGACATGGCGCGCGTGCCGGCGCAGCCGAACCGTTTGTCGAACCAGATCCTGGTCAACCTGTTCGAGCAGGAGTGGGGGCGCGCGCACCAATGAGGCCGATGCGGCGGCGCCTGCTGGGCGGGCTGGGCGGCGTCGGGCTGTCCGCGCTGGCCGGCTGTGGCCGCGGTGCCATGCCGCCGCCGCGGGCGGTCGACCTCGCGGGCGGCTGGGTCGGCAGCGCGCCCGAG
>JBJXHB010000087.1:0-9210 GCA_046160725.1 Aquabacterium sp. | reverse complement strand
CTTCATGTGGGGTCCACGCGCTCTCAGGCCGGGCTCGCGGCGGTGGTGGCACCGGCCTGCGCACTGACTTGCGCCATGGCCCGGCGCATGGTGTCGGCGATGGCCTGGCAGTCATCGCGGCTCAGGGTCAGGGGCAGTCGCAGGTCGCACAGGCCTCCCAGCACGCGGCCGGCGTTGTCCAGCTGCTGGGACGCGCCCATGTACTGCCAGTGCGCCCACACGCTGGTGAAGCCCACCGGCGCATCGGCGCCGAACCACTTGACATGAAGGCCCCGCTCGTCACAGGCGGCGATGAACGCGGCGATGCACGAGGGGGCCAGGCCGACCACCGAGAACTGCAGCGAGCTGGCGACGAACTGTTCCTTCGGGTCGCGCGCCGGCAGATGGACATGCGCGATGCCGTCCATGGCCTGCGCCAGCCAGTGGTAGCGCTGGTTCCAGCGCTCGCTGCGCTCGCGCAGCACCGCGCCCAGCTGGGGCCGGGCCAGCGCCGCCGGCAGGTTGCCCATGCGCAGGCTGAGGTTGGGCGTGCGCAGCTTCCAGCGCTCGAACACCGCATCATCAGGGCGCGCCAGATGCGAGCGGTACAGCATGTAGCTGCCCGACAGCAGGATGGCCTGCGCCGCGATGTCCTCGTCGTCGCACACCAGCAGGCCGCCCTCGCCGGCGTTTGCATGCTTGTAGCTCTGCAGGCTGAAGCAGCCGGCGCGGCCCCAGCGGCCGGTGGCGCGCCCGTCCCAGGCGGCGCCCATGGTGTGCGCGCAGTCCTCGATCACCTGCACGCCATGCCGCGCGCACAGCGCAATGAGCCGGTCCATGTCGCAGATGTGGCCGCGCATGTGCGACAGCAGCAGCGTGCGCGCGCCGCTGGCCGTGATCTTGCGCTCCAGGTCGGCCAGGTCGATCAGGTAGTCGTCGGTCACGTCCACCAGCACCGGCTCGGCCTGGGCATGCGCAATCGCGCCCGGCACCGGTGCCAGCGTGAAGCAGTTGGTGAGCACGCGGTCGCCGGGCTTGACGCCGGCCGCCTTGAGTGCCACGAACATGGTCGAGCCGCAGGAGTTCATCGCCACGCAGAAGCGGGCACCGATCTCGCGTGCGAAGGCCTGCTCCAGCAGCGACACCTCGCTCGGCACGCCGCCGACCTCGCCATAGCGGTGCAGGCGGCCACTGGCCATCAGGGCCAGCGCGGCGTCCACCCCGGCCTGCGGTATGGCCTCCTGCTGCGTCAGGTCGAGCTGGAGCGGTCGCCGGTCTGGGGCCGCGTGGGGCGTCTGGGGGCTGCTGGACATGATGCGCCTCAGTCGATCTTCACGCCCAGGTCCTTGATGAGCTTGCCCCACTTGGCATGCTCGGCCCGCACATGCGCCGCAAATTCATCCGGCGTGGACCCGATGGCCTCGTCGCCGCCCTTGGCCAGGTGGTCCTTCAGGTTTCGCAGCGAGGTGGCTGCATCGCGCTGCAGACGGTCGACGACCTCCTTGGGCGTTCCGGCGGGGGCGAACAGGCCGAACCAGGTCGTGGCATCGACGCCGCTGATGCCGGCCTCGCTGAACGTGGGCACGTCGGGCAAGGCAGCCAGGCGGCGGTTGCCGGTCACGGCCAGCGCGCGCGCCTTGCCGGCCTGCACCTGCGGCAAGACCAGCTCGACGTTCGTCACCATGTAGGCAGACTCGCCGGTGATCAGGGCGGTGATGGCCTGCGGGCCGCCCTTGTAGGGCACGTGCACCACATCCAGCCGCGCCGCGGCCTGCAGCATGGCGCCCGCCAGGTGCACGGCCGTGCCGTTGCCGGTGGAGGCGTAGTTCAGCTTGCCCGGCTGGGCACGGGCGGCGGCCAGCAGCTCGGCCGGGGTCCTGACGTTCAAGGTGGCCGAGCTGGCCAGCAGCAGCGGCGCCGCCGTCACCTGGGTGATGGGCGCGAAGTCCTTGATCGGGTCATAGGCGAGGTTGCGGTAGACCCCGGGGCCGATGGCATGCGTGGCCACCGACCCGAACAGCAGCGTGTAGCCGTCCGGCGCCGCCCGCGCCACGGCCGTCGAGCCCACCGTGCCGCCGGCGCCGACCCGGTTGTCCACCACCACCGTCTGGCCCAGGTGCTTGCGCATCTCCTCGGCCAGGGCGCGGGCCACGATGTCCAGCGCCCCCCCGGCCGGGAAGGGCACCACCATCGTGATCGGCCGTGCCGGGTAGGCCGCCTGCGCCTGTGCGGCACCGCTGCCGACACCGAGGGCCATGGCGCCGATCAGGCCGATCAGGCCGCGGCGAAAGTAGTGGAGGTCGCGAGCGGGGTGCATGTCCGTTTCCTGTCCGTGTGGGCGTTCAGCGCCCATGTCCGTCGAGCGTGCCGAGGTCGAAGCGATCTTGCGGAAAGTACTTGTGCAGCCGGACGTCGCCGGTGCGGGCATGGCCTTCCATGCCCTCCAGGCGCGAGATGCGCGCGGCCACCTGGCCGACGGCGCGCGAGGCATCGCGTGTCAGGCGCTGCCAGGTCACGGTCTTGATGAACTTGCCCACCGACAACCCGCCGCTGTAGCGCGCCGCACCGCGCGTGGGCAGGATGTGGTTGGGGCCGCTGCACTTGTCGCCATAGGCCACGGTGGTCTCCTCACCGAGAAACAGCGAGCCGTAGTTGCCCAGGTGGTCCAGCCACCAGTCCAGGTCGGCGGCCATCACTTGCAGGTGCTCGGGTGCGTAGCGGTCGCTGACCTGCACCACCTCGTCGCGGCTGTCGCACAGCACCACCTCGGCATAGTCGCGCCAGGCGGCGGCCGCGGCGCTGCGCGCCGGCTCGGGCAGCGCGGCGATGACGCCCGGCGCCATCTGCAGCACCGCCTCGCCCAGCGCGCGCGACATGGTGATCAGCCACACCGGCGAGTCCGGGCCATGCTCGGCCTGGCCGATCAGGTCGGCGGTCACGACCAGCGGGTCGGCGCTGTCGTCGGCGATCACGGCCGATTCGGTCGGGCCGGCCACCACGTCGATGCCGACGCGGCCGAACAGCATGCGCTTGGCCTCGGCGACGAAGCGGTTGCCGGGGCCGACGATGATGTCGGCCTCATGGCCGCTGAACAGGCCGTCGGCCAGCGCCGCCACCGCCTGCACGCCGCCCAGCGCCAGCACGGTGTGGGCGCCGCACAGCTGCATGGCATGCAGGATGCCCGGGTGCACGCCGTGGTCGCGGGTGGCGGGCGAGGTGGCTACGATATGCCGCACCCCGGCCACCTGCGCCGTGCCCACGCTCATGATGGCGCTGGCGGCATGGGCATAGCGGCCACCCGGCACATAGCAGCCGGCGGTCTGGCAGGGGATCAGCCGCTGCCCGACCTCCAGGCCCGGCAGCAGCTCGGCCTTGAACTCATGCAGCGAGTCGCGCTGACGGCGCGCGAAGTCCTGCACCCGGTCGCGTGCGAAGCGGATGTCGTCGCGGATGCCCGGTGTCAGCGCAGCGGCCGCGGCGGCGAAGTCGGCCTCGCCCAGCACGATGGGGCCGCTGTAGCCGTCCAGGTCGCGGGCCAGGCGGCGCACGGCGTCCTCGCCGCCCGCCCGTATGTCGGCCAGCAGGCGGGCCACGGTCTCGCCGGTGGCGGTGTCGATGGCCTGCTGCGGCGGGTTGGCCTGTTTGAGATAGGAGATCGGCATGCAGGGGCCCAGGAGTGGCGGGGCGGCCGGCCGAAGCCGGCCGGGATCGCTCAGTTCGTGCGGTTGGCAAAGGCCTTGAGCGCGGGGTCGCGGTCGATCAGCTTCAGGTACTCGTCGGTCACATAGGTCTTGGGGTCAGGCAGGGCCTCGTCGGCACGCAGCGAGCCCACTTCCTTCATGAAGGCGGCGATGGTGGTCATGGTGGCGTCGCCGCGCGAAGGCTGGGCACCGCGGTTGAACATGGCCAGCTGGCCGGCCAGGTCGAAGGTCGGACGGGTGTCGAACTCCTTGTTCATCGCCGCCTCGGAAATCACCACGCCGCCGGTGTCATAGTGCTTCTTCATGGTGGCCAGCGCGTCCTTGCGATTGGCCGCCAGATGACGCTGGGCGCGCAGGTACACGGCCAGGAAGCGGGCCACCAGCTGAGGGTTGTCCTTGGCCCATTCCGCGCGCACCACCAGGTTGCCCGGCACCATGGTGCCGGTGTCCTTGCCGGAGCACAGGTACTTGGCGCCGGCCTTCTCCTCCACCGTGTAGGTGTTGGGCGCCCACAGGCCGCCCACGTCGGCGCTGCCCGAACTCATGGCGGCAATGATCTCGGCCTGACCCATCGACCGGACGATGACATCGCCCTTCTGCAAACCGAACTTCGCCAGGCATGAACGCGCCGCCAGATCGACGGTGGAGTTGCCGGTGAGGAAGACCGTGCCGCCCTTCAGCGAGGCCGGGTTGCGGATGATGTTGTCGGCATTGGCGCCGCGCACATAGATGGCATTGGTGGCCGACTGGTCATCGGAGAAGGCCACCGTGTGCAGGCCGAAGCGCACGGCGCCCAGCACCGCCGGCACGCTGCCGGTGTAGCCCACGTCCCAGCTCTTGCTGGCCGCAATCTGCGGCGCGCCGGCCGGGAAGTTGGTGATGGTGACCTTCAGGCCCACCTCTTTCCACCAGCCCTTTTCCTCGGCCAGCGCAAACGGCACGGACCCCAGCAGCGCCGGTTGCGAGCTGATGCGGATTTCCTTCAGGTCCTGCGCCAGCGTCGGGCTGGTGGACAGGGCGACAAGAGCGGCCGCGACGGCGGCGCGAAATGCGGATTTCATGGATGGACTCCGGTTGCGAGGGGAAGGAAAGCCGGGCGAAAGCACGCCAGGTTCAGTGGTCACCGGGGCCATGCTGCTCGCGCAGCAGGCGCCAGATCCGGGTGCGCAGGTGAACGAAGGACTCCAGGTCCATCACGTCCTCGATGCGCTCGTATTTCTGCCAGTCCTCGGCGTCGCGCACGGGCTTGACGTCGATGATTTCCTTGATCGTGCCGGGCCGGCGCGACATCACCACCACCCGGTCGGCGAGATACACCGCCTCCTCCACCGCGTGGGTGATGAACATCACCGTTCGCGGGTTGGCGCGGCCGACGCGCAGCAGTTCCTCCTGCATGACGGTGCGGGTCTGCGCATCGAGCGCGCCGAAGGGTTCGTCCATCAGCAGCACATCGGGGTTCAGCACATAGGCCCGGGCGATGGCCACGCGCTGTTGCATGCCGCCCGACAGCTGATGCGGATAGGCCGACTCGTAGCCCTCTAGGTTCATCAGCTTGAGATTGCTGGCGATGCGCTCGGCGGCCTCCTCGCGGGCCACACCCAGGGAGCGCAGGCCGAACTGGATGTTCTCCTGCACGGTCTTCCAGGGAAACAGGGCAAAGGCCTGGAACACCACGGCGCGGTCGGGCCCCGGATGACACACCTCCTTGCCGCCGACCTTGACCGTGCCCGAGGACGGGAACTCCAGACCGGCCGCCATGCGCATGCAGGTGGTCTTGCCGCAGCCCGATGGCCCCACCACGGCAACGAACTCGCCGTCGTTGCAGACGAAGCTGACTCGGTCCAGCGCCAGAAAATCCTTGCCGTCGCGCCGGAACGAGCGGCTGACTTGGTCGAGCACGATGTTGGCCATGTCGCTAGCCGCTCCGGTTCCGGTTGACCCTGGCCTCGACCGCGCGCAAGGCCACGTCGACCAGCAGGCCGAACACACCCACGGCGATCATGCCGACCATCACGAGGGAGGTGTCCAGCGCACCCTGCCCCCGCACCATCATCAAGCCGATGCCGCTGGAGGCCGCGATCAGTTCGGCGCCGATCAGACTCTGCCAGCCGGCTCCGGCGCCGATGCGCAGGCCGGCGATGATGGACGGCAACGATGCCGGCAGCAGGACCTCGTAGATGACGCGCGGGCCGGAGGCACCGAAGACCTGCGCCGCCTCGATGTACTTCCGCTCGACGAACCGCGCGCCCCGATAGGCGTTGATCAGGCAGGGCGGAAAGGCGCCGGCAAAGATGATCATGGTCGGCCCGCCGATGCCGGTGCCGAACCACAGTGCCGCGAACGGCACCCAGGCAATGGGGGCGATGAAGCGCAGGCTGTCGAACAGCGGCGTGACCACGTTGTCCAGCCAGCGGTACCAGCCCATCATCAAGCCCAGCGGCACGCCGACCACGGCGGCCAGCACAAAGCCGCGCACATAGCGGTCGATGCTGGCGGCAAGATGGCCCTGCAGCGTCTGGCCCGAGAAGGGCTTGGACAGCAGTGCCCAGCCGCGCTCGACGACCTCCCAGGGCAGCGGGAGAAACTTGCGCGGCGCCAGCTCGACCCAGGCCGCGAAGGTCCACAGGCCGAAGAAGATCCCCAGCCCGCCGATGCTGAGCAACAGCAGCTGCCGGCGGTCCAGCGCCTCACCCATGGGGTGCGCCCGCCGTCATGGCGCTGCGCGCCACGGCATGGCGCGGCGTTCGCAGAAATCGAGCACCGCGGTCAGGGCGAAGCCCACCACCGCGACCGTCACCATGCCGGCCAGGATCATGGCCGGATAGATGTCCAAGCCGGCCTGGTACAGCACCTTGCCCATGCCCAGCAAGGCGCCCAGCAGCTCGGCCGCGACCAGGGCGGTCAGGCAGCCCTGCAGGGACAGGCGAAGACCGGTGAAGATCGACGGCAGCGCCCCGGGCACGATGACGTCCTTGACCAGCGACCAGCCGCGCACGCCCAGCATCGCGCTGGCCTCGATGATCGGGCGCTCGATGGTGCGCACGCCGGTGAAGCTGTTGATGACGGCGGGCACGAAGGCCGCGAACCACAGGATCATGACCTTGGCCGCGTCGCCCAGGCCGAGCCAGACGATGGCCAGCGGAATCCAGGCCAGGGCCGGGATCGGGCGGATCATCAGGAAGACCGGGTTGATCAAGGCCTCGGCGGTGCGGCTCCAGCCCATCCACAGGCCCAGAGGCACGCCGATGGCGGTGGCAGCAAAGAAGCCCAGCACGATGAGCTTGACGCTTTGCAGGATGTGCTGGTGGATGCGGCCGTCGGCAAAGCCCTCGCCGACCACCAGTTGCTTGACGGCGGCCCCGAACTGTTCGGGGCTCGGGAAGCTCTGCGCGCCGATGAGGCCGGTCTTCGAGGCCAGCAACCAAAAGCCCACCAGCCCCGCCACGGTGGCGATGCCGGTCCATAGGCGGGCGAGGTCCCGATGCGTGCTCATGTGGGCCGCAGGATAGCCATGGCATGGCGAGGCCGATCGGTCCAGAATGAACCCATCGATCGATCCAGATTAACGCGGGTTCACCCTGAGGGGAGAGGGAATGAAGCGACGACATGCCACGGGCGATCTGATGTGGCCGCGCCTGTTCCGGCGCTTCGAGGGCAGCTCGGGCACCCGCCAGGGCCAGGTGCGCGACATGCTGGTGCATTCGATGATGGAAGGCTTTCTCTCCCCGGGCGAGGCCCTGCCGTCCAGCCGCATGCTGGCCCGCACGCTGTCGCTGTCGCGCTGCACGGTCACGCTGGCCTTCCAGGCCCTGGCCGACAAGGGCCTGATCCTCGGCCGGCCGCGCAGCGGCTACTACGTGAGCGACCAGATTCAAGGCACGTTTCTGCGCGGTCGCCGCCGCGCCGATGCGGAAGGCGCCGCACCGGCCAGCGATGCCGGCCCTGCGGCCCCGGGCACGATTGCCGCTGCCGACTGGGCCCGGCGCCTGAAGCTGCGCCCCGCCGCCCAGCGCAACATCGAGAAGCCCAGCGACTGGCAGCAGCAGCCGTATCCCTTCATCTACGGCCAGTTCGATGCCAGTTTGTTCCCCAGCGCCGACTGGCGCGAGTGCGTGCTGGAGTCGCTGCAGGGCCGCGCGCTGCGGCGCTGGGCGCCGGACCACATCGACCGCGACGACGACGCACTGGTCGAGCAGATCCACCGCCGCCTGCTGCCGGCGCGCGGCATCTGGGCCGAGCGCGATGAGATCCTGGTGACCACCGGTGCGCAGCAGGCAACCTTTCTGCTGTCCACGCTGCTGCTGGGCCCGGCCACGGTGGTGGGCATCGAGAACCCGGGCTATCCGGACGCACGCAACAACTTCCTGCTTCGCACGCGCCATGTGCGGCCGCTGCGCGTCGATGACCAGGGCCTGCTGCCGGGCGCCAAGCTGACGGGTTGCCACTATCTGTTCGTCACCCCCAGCCACCAGTGCCCGACCACGGTCACCATGCCGCTGCAGCGGCGGCTGGAGCTGCTGGCCCGCGCCGCCCGCGACGACTTCGTCGTCATCGAGGACGACCACGAGAGCGAGCTGAACTTCTCCGGCCAGCCCACGCCGGCGCTGAAGAGCCTGGACACGCAGGCCCGCGTGATCTACATCGGCAGCCTGTCCAAGACCCTGGCCCACGGGCTGCGGCTGGGCTATGTTGTGGCGCCGGCGCCGCTGATCCGCGAGCTGCGCGCCCTGCGGCGGCTGGTGATGCGCCATGTGGCCACCAACAACCAGCAGGCCGCCGCCAGCTTCATCGGCCATGGCCACCAGGAGGCCTTCGTACGGCGGCTCAACATTGCCTACCGCGACCGTGCGCAGGCGCTGCGCGCCGCACTGGCGCAGCATGCACCGGGCCTGGCGCCGGTGCCGGCCCACGGCGGGTCGGCCCTGTGGGTCAGCGCCGACAACGGCATCGACACCCGCACGCTGGCGGCACGCCTGTACCGGCAGGGCGTGGTGGTCGAGCCGGGCGATGTGTTCTTCAGCGGCGCCCGGCCGCCCCGCCACCATCTGCGCATCGGCTATTCGTCGATCCCGGTCGACCGCATCGATGCGGGTGCGCGGATCATCGGCCTCGAGCTGGCGACCATGTCCCGACAGCGGACCAGCGCGCCCAAGACTGGCCGCCCCCCAGCCGATGCGGTACAACGACCCTGATGCACAACACCCCTTTTCGGCAGCTGCGCCTGCCGGCAATGACCGCCACCCTCGCCCTGGCCCAGGCCGCATCGGCCCAGGCGCCGGCCGCGCCGGTACCGGTGGTCGTGGCCGCCTTCAACCTGGCCTGGGCCGGCACGCCGGACGACTTCCAGCGGCACCTGGAAGTCTGCAGCGCGCCCCAGGTCAACTGGTGCGACACCCGGGCCCGCTGGGCGCCCGGCACGACCCAGGCACCACCGGAGGAGATGGCGCGCGCGCAGGCCTGCCAGGCCGCCACCATCGCGGCGGCCGGCGGGCGCGAGGCGGCCCTGCAGGTGGCCCCGTGCAATGCCTAC
>JBJXHB010000086.1:0-3033 GCA_046160725.1 Aquabacterium sp. | reverse complement strand
ACCCGGTGCGGTACTTCACATCGACGCCGTAGGCACTGGTGTCCTGGCTGACCACCAGCAACTCCTTCACGCCTGACTCGAACAGCGCGCGCGCCTCGTTCAACACGTCGCCAATCGGCCGCGACACCAGGTCGCCGCGCATGCTGGGAATGATGCAGAAAGTGCAGCGGTGGTTGCAGCCTTCGCTGATCTTCAGGTAGGCATAGTGACGCGGGGTGAGCTTGATGCCAGCCACGCCGCGGAATTCGGCGCGCGCTTCGGGCACCAGGTCGACAAACGGGTCGTGCGGCTTGGGCACGTGCAGGTGCACCGCATCCATCACCTCTTGCGTGGCATGCGGTCCGGTCACGGCCAGCACCTTGGGATGCATCTGCCGCACCAGGTTGCCGCCGCCATCACCCGCCTTGGCGCCCAGACAGCCAGTGACGATGACCTTGCCGTTTTCGGCCAGCGCCTCGCCGATGGTGTCCAGGCTTTCCTTCACCGCGTCGTCGATGAAACCGCAGGTGTTGACGATCACCAGGTCGGCCCCGGCGAAAGTCTTGCTGGTGTCGTAGCCCTCGGCGCGCAATTGCGTGAGGATCAGTTCAGAGTCGGTCAGCGCCTTGGGGCAACCCAGGGAAACGAACCCGATGGTCGGCGCACGCGCCGTGCTTGCAATGGAATCCATGGCGCCATTGTCGGCCAAGGCCAACGACCGGCGGCAGGCCTACTTGCTGCCGGTGCTTGGCGGGAAGCCTGGCATGCCCGGAAACAAGGCCCCTTTTTGCAGTTGCTCCTGCATCCGCTCGAATATCGCCTTGCTTTGTTCGAGGTAAGGGCTCATCAGGTTCTGCATCAGCGGCGGCTGGCCCCCCAGGAACTGCGTCCACATCTCGGGCGTGAAGGACTTGGGGTCGTACAAGCCTTTGCCTTGCTCGGCCAGGCGAGTCTGCAGGTCGATGAAGGATCGCAGGTTGTTGTCCATGAAGACACCCATCATCCCCTGCATGGCATGGCCATAGAAGCGGATGATCTGCGACAGGGTCTGGGTGCTGAACATCGGCACGCCGCCCGATTCTTCTTCCAGGATGATCTGCAGCAGGATGCTGCGTGTGATGTCGTCGCCTGTTTTGGCGTCACGCACTTCGAAGTCTTCGCTTGCCAACACCATGCGCTTGACGTCGGCCAGCGTGATGTAGCTGCTGGTCTGGGTGTCGTACAGGCGCCGGTTGGGGTACTTCTTCAGCGTGCGCATGCCGCCGGCCTTGGCGTGGACAGACGCGTCGGCGTCCGATGCCGGGCTGCGGCGAGAGGTTGGCATGCGCTAAGGCTCCTGCATCAAGGCGGGTTCAACCCATTCTAGGAGCCGACCGGGCCAGGCACGCCGGGGAGTTTCCCGGCGCGGCCCTTCACGGCCAGAGGTTCAGGCTCAGGTTGACGTAGCGCCGCCAATAGCCGACACCGCCACCGCTCAAGCCCAAGCCTTGCCCTGACCCACCCGCAGCCAGGCGCAGCCGCACGCTGCGCGACGCGTCCCAGCCCAAGCCCAGTTCCCACACGTGCGGCCTGCCGCTGTTGCGCGCTCCAGAAGAATCCACTTCGCGCGACGCGCCCAGGCCCACCCTCCCATACAGGTCGAACGGCCGCCATTCGTGCGTCACGGTGGCGTAGGTGCGGGCTTCGGCGTAGCGGCGCGGGTTCCAGTACCCGCGATCAACGCTGTCGGCGCCGCGGAAACGATCAAAAGCACTGGCCTCGACACCGACGGTCATGCGCGGGCGCGCCAGAACGCGACGCTCGATACGTGCACCCGCACGAACCCGGCTGGTGCCGTCGTCAAAACGCAGCAGCGCGGAACTGCCGGCCAGCAGCCAATGCCCGTCAGGCTTGTGTTCAGCGCCGACCGACAGCACGTCCACCGTGACCTGGTTGCTCACCGCGCGCGGCGCCTCCACCACTTCGCGCGTGGCCTCGGCGTCCACGCGCCAGCGGTCGCGCGGCAGCCACTGCAGACGGGCGGTCGGCGCCACCGCCTGCCAGCCGGGAAACCGCAGCACCCGCAAAGCCACGCTGGGCCACAGCGTGCCAGTGGGGCTTTGGGGCTCACCCAGCCGCCATCGCCAACTGGCCTGGAACTGCGACCCGTTCGGGCTGCCGAACGCATCGTCCAGGCGCAGCTGCCGCCATTGAAAGTCAAGCGTCGCACCGGGTGCCGGATGCCAGCCCGCGCCCACGACAACTGCCCGGGAGACCAATCGGTCGCGGTCGTCAGCGCGCTCCACCGTCACGTAGCCGTAAGGCACTTGTTCGCGGCGCACGCGCCAATCGCGCAGCCAGGCTGATTCAGCGTCGGTAGGCTCGGCCAGCAAAGGCCAGGCACGGTCTTCATAGCCCGCCCAACGCCAGGCGCGGGCCAGGTCGGCGCGCTCGCCGGGGTGGACCGGCGCCTGCAGCGCGAGAAAGTCGGTCAGTGCGCGGCGATGCAGGCCCGCGAAGTTGCGCGCATTGGCCAAGGCCCAGGCCAGGTCACGATCACCCGGTTGACGACTGACGAGTGCGGCCAGTTCGCCCATTGCCTGGTCTTCCTGACCGTTCCACAGCAGCGACAGGGCCAGCCGGCGATGCAAGCGCATGTCGGTCGGCGCCAAAGCATGCGCGCGCCGCAAAGCTGCCAAGGCGCCGGGTTGATCACCCTTGGCTTGTAGCGCCTGGCCCAGGCCGTCCAGGTGTTCGGCGCGCAGCGGCTCAACGCCAGCCAATTCGGTGAACAAGGCCACCGCGTCTTCGGCCCAGCCGGCCCACAGAGACTGCCAGGCCAGCGAAGGCAGGATGTCGGCCCGCCGTTGCGGCGCAGCGGCCAATGCACGCCGGTACAAGCGCGCGGCATCGGCATTGCGGTCGGCAAAACCGTTCACGCGGGCCACTTCAATCAGCAGGTCAGCGTTCTCACCTTGCTGAGCCAGCACCTGCTGGTAGAGGATCAATGCCGCCGCAGGGTCACGCCGATCAACAGCGCCGCGGGCCTGGCTCAGCGCGTCGGCCATGGCAAGC
>JBJXHB010000085.1:0-5761 GCA_046160725.1 Aquabacterium sp. | reverse complement strand
CACCCTCGGGCGCCAGGCGCGAGAAGTTGCGCACCGCATGGCCGATGACCACCGCGTTGGGCAGGCTGACCTCCTCGCCGATGCCGGTGTGGATCTTGGTGGCCAGCATGCCCACGCGCATGACCGTGCCTTCGACCTCGCCGACACGCACGTACTCGCCGGGCCGCAGCGCGCGCGAGTACATCAGGCTCAGGCCCGCCATGGCCTGGCCCACGACGCCGGAGGCGCCCAGCGACACCATCAGGCCGGCCAGCACGGTGACGCCCTTGAAGGACTCGCTGCTGGCGCCCGGCAGGTACGGGTAGGCCAGCGCCAGCGCGAACAGCCAGACCAGCCACTGCCCGATGCGGCGCGTCGGCGCGGCCATGTCGGCATCCACGCTGCGCAGGCGCAGCTCGCCGCGCTCGACACGCTCGAGCAGCAGGCCGCCCAGGCGGGTGACGGCGCGCGCGATGAGCAGGATCAGCAGCACCGTCAGCAGCCCGGGCACCGCCCCGGCGATGCCGAGCGCGAACTGCTGCCCCAGCTCCAGCAGCCACTCGGTCGCCCGCTCACCCCAGGGGCGGGTGTAGGCGAACTGCCGCAGCACGAAGGTCGCCCACAGGTCGGCCAGCAGCAGCAGCAGGGCCCAGACCAGCACCGTGGTGCCGCCCTGCAGCGCCGCATGCCCATGTGGCGCGTAGGTGCCGACGATGCTGTGCCCGGGATGCGAGGCCTGCCAGCGCTCCAGCCGCGCCGCGAGCGCGGCCTGGATGCGATGTCGCAGCCCGAGCAGCCCGCGCAGCAGCAGCAGCGCCACCGCGGTGGCCGCCGCCGCCCAGGCGGCGCCGATGGCCAGCAGCCGGGGCTGCCCCATCTCGCGCGCTTCCTGCACCGCCTGCGCCAGCCGGGCCTGGGCCTTGAGCCCGGCGGTATCCAGCAGGGCCGCCGCGCGGGGCTCGGTCAGGTCGCCCTCCACCAGGAAGAACACCGGCCTGCCGTCGATCTCCAGCCGCACCGCGTCGCCCAGGTTGGACCGTCCGACCTCGCCCGGGCCGCCGGCCGCCAGCGCCGCGTCGATGGCCGCGCGGGCCATGGCCGCCCGTTCGGCCGGCGTGTCGCTCAACAGGGTGGCACGCAGCTCGACGATGCGCCGGTTGTGCAGCGCCAGGGTCGCCGGCGCAGCGGCGGCCACTGTCGCTGCGGGCGGCGCGCTCGGCGCATGCGGCGCCTCGGCTCGCGCGCCGGCCCATGCCGTGAGCGCCAGCCCGGCGGCCAGCAGGGCGCGGCGGGCGGTGCGGCACCACCGCGCCGGCGCCCGGACGACAACGCGGCGGTCAGGGTCCTTCAAGTCAGGGCAGGGCAAGGGCAATGGCCGATCTCCCGGTTTGCGCAGGACCAGCAGCATGCCTGCGTCGGCCCGACACGGCTATCGGGACATCGCCCAGCGTGCGCTGCCGTACAGACAGGCCGGGTCAGGCCACCCACACTCCCGCGCTTCCAGGGCAAGGCCGCGCCCGGTGCCGACCCGCGCCGCAACGAACCGTGCCGCCCGACCACCCAACCGGAATCAACATGCAACTGCCTGCCGAAACCAAGCCCTTCCTGATGGGCGCCGCCGCCGGCGCCGTGGCGCTGGCCATCGTCGGCTTCAACTGGGGTGGTTGGTCCACCGCCGGCAAGACCGAGGCCCTGGCCGTGACCCGCTCGGACCTGGCCGTGGTGACGGCCCTGGCGCCGCTGTGCATGGAGAAGTTCCAGCGCTCCAGCGACCCTGCGGCCAAGCGGGCCGCGCTGAAGCTGGTGGACACCTGGAACCAGGGCGAGTTCGTCGAGAAGGAGGGCTGGGCCGCGATCGGCAAGGACAGCCCGGCCGACCGGACCAACGCCGTGGCCAAGGCCTGCGCCACCCTGGTGCTGGCCCAGTCATAGGCCACACCGCCGGCCCCACGCCGCCGCGCCCGCGCGCCGGCGGGCGCGGCCTACCATCGGGCCACCACCACCTGCGGACGGCACCCCGATGGACCCCGACCGGCCCGACCCTGTCAACCAGCGACTGACCGATTTGGAAATCAAGGCCAGTTTCACCGAGGACCTGCTGGAGCAGCTCAACCAGGTCGTGATCCGCCAGCAGACCCAGATCGACCTGCTCAGGCGCGAGCTGGTGACGCTGCGCGAGTTCAGCCGGCCGGACGACCCGGCCAGCCCGCGCAGCCTGCGCGACGAGCTGCCACCGCACTACTGACGGGTGGCCGCGGCCGGGTGGCTGCGGCACCGCAACCGCACCGACACGGCAACGCCGCGGAACCGCCGCAACGGCGCCGCAACGGCCCCCTTCGACCATGTCCGGCATGCGGCACGGTGCCGCATCCACATCGAAGGGGACCGACCTTGAAGACCATCCGATTTCGACCGGCCGCCATGGCCGCCGCTGCGGCCATCAGCCTGGGCGCGCAGGCCCAGCCCCGTGTCACCTTGGACATCCTCCCCACCCTGGGGGGAACCATCAGCAACGCCCTGTCCATCAACGACCTCGGACAGGTGGCCGGGGTCGCCTACCGGGCCGACGGCAGCTTCGCCGCGACGGTCTGGCAGCCCGGTGGTGGCACGCTCACGATCGGCGCCCTGCCCGGCCATGTGTCCGGCGCCGCCTCCGGCATCAACAACCGCGGCCAGGTCACGGGCTTCTCCGACCGCTTCGGCGACGGCAACAGCTACCGCGCCTTCATCTGGAGTGCCCAGACCGGCATCCAGGCCCTGGCCCTGCCGGCGCCGGACACCAGCTCGCTGGGCTTTGCCATCAACGACAGCGGCACCGTCGCCGGCTGGGTGCGCGGCGCCGGCAACGTCGATGCGGCCACCTGGGCCGCCGGCGCCAACCCGCAGCGCCTGCCCGACCCCTTCGGCGGCACCGGCCCCGGCTCCGCCCAGGCCATCAACGCCAGCGGCCAGACCGCAGGCCAGATGAGCACCAGCAACGGCTACCGCACGGCCTTTCGCTACACGCCCGGCGCCAACAACCCGGTCGCGCTGGGCACGCTGGGTGGCAACACCAGCGAGGCCCGCGGCATCAACGACTCGGGCTGGGTGGTGGGCGAGTCCGAGAACAGCAACAGCCTGCGCCGCGCCTTCCTGTGGCGGCCCGGCGTGGGTATGCAGAACCTCGGCGCGCCGGACGGCTTCATCAGTCGGGCCTGGGCGCTGAACGATGCGGGCCACGTCGTCGGCAACTACCAGTGGGGTGCCGATGGCGGCGCCATGCTGTGGCGCACCGACGGCACCATGCACGACCTGACCACGCTGACCGGGCCCGCCTTCCGGCCGATGGAGGCCCGGGCCATCAATGCCCATGCCCAGATCGCCGGCAACGGCAGGCTGGCTGCCAACGGGCAGACCCGGGGCTACCGGCTGACCCTGCACCCGGACTGGACCGGCGGCGACGGCCAATGGGACGACAGCAGCGCGCACTGGGACTTTGCCGGCACGGGCACGGCGGCCGTGCGCCTGGCCGGCATGCACGACGCGGTGATCAACCCCGGCACCAGCGTCACGGTGCGCGGCAGCGCGAACGGCCTGGCCCGGTCGCTGCAGGTGGGCGGCAACGCGCGCCAGATCGTGACCCTGGACCTGGACGGCGGCACCACCCGGGTGATCGAGGGTGCCACCATCGCCAGCGGCGGCGTGCTGGCCGGTGCCGGGCGCCTGCAGGGCGACGCCACGGTGGCCGCAGGTGGCCGCGTGCGGGTCGGCGCCGGCCAGGCCATGCAGCTGGCCGGGCAACTGGACAACGCCGGCACGGTGGAAGTGCAGGCCATCGGCGGCGTGGCGCAGCTTCAGGTGGCGGAGCGCACCATCAATCGCAGCGGCGGGCAGTTCAACCTGAGCCAGGCCCAGGTGCACCTGCTGGAAGGGCTGGACAACAGCGGACGGCTGGCGCTGTCGGGCCAGACACTGGTGACCGGCGCGGTGGACAACCATGCCGGCGGGCGCATCGTGGTGTCGGGGCTGGCCTCCGACGCGGTGTTCTGGGACGGGCTGGTGAACAACGGCAACGTCAGCGTGACGGCATCGTCGGCGATCACGTTCTACGGCCTGGTCCGCGGCGCCGGCGACTTTCTCGGCGCGGGCGACAAGCATTTCGCCGGCGGCTACCAGCCGGGCAACAGCCCGGCCCTGGTGCGGCTGGAAGGCGCGGTGTCCTTCGACGCGGGCGACATCGTGATGGAACTCGGCGGCCGCCAGCCGGGCACCCAGCATGACAAGCTGGTGTTCCAGGGCGGCACCGTGGCCGTGAACGGCGGCGCCGTCGACCTGCAGGTGGTGTGGTGGGACGGCTTCCAGGCGCAGGCCGGCGACCGCTTCGACCTGTTCGACTGGAACGGCGCCTTCAGCCCGCTGCAGGGGCAGTTCGGCGCCCTGCACCTGCCGACCCTGGCCGACGGCCTGCACTGGGACACCAGCCGGCTGTACCTGGACGGCGTGCTCACGGTGGCGGTGCCGGAGCCGTCGACCTATGCGCTGATGGCGCTCGGGCTGCTGGCGGTGGGCCTGGGCCGCCGCCAGCGCCCGGGCCGTCAGGCCGCCTTGGGCGGCGGCGGGGCATAGCCCAGCACCGCCTTGACCTCCAGGAACTCGGCGAAGGCATGGTCGCCCCACTCGCGGCCATTGCCGGACTGCTTGAAGCCGCCGAAGGGCGCCATCAGGTCCGGGCCGGCGCTGTTGAGGTTGACCTGGCCGGCGCGCAGGCGCGATGCCACCTTGCGCGTGGCATCGAGGTCGGTGCCGGAGACATAGGCGGCCAGGCCGTAGGGCGTGTCGTTGGCGATCTGCACCGCCTGGTCCACCGTGTCATAGCCCAGGATGGTCAGCACCGGGCCGAAGATCTCCTCGCGCGCCACGGTCATCTGGTTGTTCACCCGGCCCAGCACGGTGGGCTTGACGTAGTAGCCCTTGTCCAGGCCGTCCGGGCGGCCGGTGCCGCCGGCCACCAGGGTGGCACCCTCGTCGATGCCGGCCTGGATCAGGCCCTGGATCTTGTCCCACTGGCGGGCCGAGATCACGGGCCCCAGGGCAGCGCCGCTGTCCGGCGCGCCGACGGTGGTGGCCTCGGCCGCGGCCTTGGCGATCGCCAGCGCCTCGTCCATACGGTCGTTGGGCACCAGCATGCGGGTCGGGGCGTTGCAGGACTGGCCGGAGTTGCCCATCACGCCGCGCACGCCGTTGGTGACGGCGCGCTTGAGGTCGGCGTCCGGCAGGATGATGTTGGGCGACTTGCCGCCCAGTTCCTGGTGCACCCGCTTGACGGTGGGCGCGGCATTGCGCGCCACCTCCACGCCGGCCCGCGTGGAGCCGGTGAACGACACCATGTCCACCTCGGGGTGGCTGGAGATCGCCGCGCCCACGGTCGGGCCGTCGCCGTTGACGAGGTTGAAGACGCCCGCCGGCACGCCCGCGGCGTGCAGGACCTCGGTCCAGATCTGGGCCGAGAACGGCGCGATCTCAGACGGCTTGAGCACCATCGTGCAACCCACCGCGAGTGCCGGGGCCACCTTGCAGGCGATCTGGTTGACCGGCCAGTTCCATGGCGTGATCAGGCCGCACACGCCGATCGGCTCCTTGACGATCATCGTCGTGCCGCGCGATTCGCTGAAGTGGTAGTTCTTCAGCACGCCCAGCGCCGACTGCAGGTGGCCGATGCCCATCGCCGCCTGGGCCTTCTGCGACAGCATGGCCGGCGCGCCCATTTCTTCGGTGATCGCGGCGGCCATGTCGGCGTAGCGCT
>JBJXHB010000084.1:0-2601 GCA_046160725.1 Aquabacterium sp. | reverse complement strand
CATGTCGCCCCAGGCGGGCTGCGCCGCTTTGGCCGCGGCCACGGCGGCATTGACATCGGCCTCGCTGGCCAGCAGCACCTGGCGCGCCACGGCGCCGGTGGAGGGGTTGTAGACGGCCTGACGGCGTGTGCCGCTGCCGCGTGTGGGCTGGCCGCCAATCCAGTGGCCGATGTCGGTGGTGGCAGTGAATGCTTCGGGGGCGCCCATGGCGGTCTCCTGTGGGTTGGCGGGATGTTCAGGTGGGGGCCGCAGTCTACGCAGGAACCAGCGCTGCGCGACGACAATGCTGGCCATGACGCCGACCCCGCCGCTGAACGAAGACGACATCGACACGCTGCAACAGCTGCTGGACGCCGTGCCCGAGCCGCTGGAGCCGCTGGACATCAGTGCGCTGGACGGCTATTTGTGCGGCGTGTTGCTGCAGCCCAAGCCGGTTGCGCGCGACGTCTGGCTGCCCGGCGTTACCGACCTCGACGGCCGCGCGCTGCCGCCGGGCTTCGACCCGTCGGCGCTGCACGCCCTGGTGCTGCGCCGCCATGCGGAAATTGACCACGCCCTCGGCCGCCGCGACTGGTTCGACCCCTGGATCTTTCAACTGGACGACGAGGCCACGCCCACCGAGGCCGTGTTGCCGTGGGTGGCCGGCTTTGCGGCGGCGCAAGACCGCTGCCCGGCGCTGATGGCCGGTGACGACCCCAATCTGGTGGAACCGCTGGCGCTGCTGTACCTGCACTTCGACCGCGACGACCTGGAAGACGCCGACGCCCTGCTGGAAGTGATTGACACCCTGGAGCCGCCCGACGACCTGGCCGAGGCGGTGCAGGACATCGTGCGCGCGCTGATGTTGATCGCCGACGTCACACGTCCGCGGCGCGAGTCACCGCCGCTGCGCAAGGCCGGCCCGCGCGCGGCGCCACAAGGGCGTGGCCGGCGGCGGTGAGCTTTCCGCGCTGAGATCAAGCGCCGAACACCGCCCGCGCATGCACGCCCAGGCCCTGCGCCACGCTGGCGAAGCGGTCGCCGCGCACCACCTGCGCCTGCGGGAACACGGCGCCGATGCGCTGCACCAGCGGCAGCAAGCCGGTTGATCCGCCGGTGAAGTACAGCGTGTCGATGGCCTCGGGCGCCAGCCCGGCGCGGCGCGCCGTCTCTTGCGCAGCTTGCACGATACGTTCAAGGTCGGCTTCGATCGCGGCTGCAGCCACCGGCTCGTCCAGCGCGGCCGTCAGGCCACGTTCCAGCTCGTCCAGGTCGATGCTCGCCCGGCCTACGGTTGCCACCTCGATCTTGGCCTGCTCGGCCGCGGCGGCCAGCGCATGGCCCAGGCGGAGACTCAGCACCTGCGTCAGCCGTCGGTGGTGCGCCGGGTTGGCAAACCAGCTGTGCATCTGGCGCAGTTCGGCGATGCGGGCAGGGGTGTAGACGGTATTGATCAGGTGCCAGGTGGCCAGGTCGAAGTACACGCCGCTGGGCACTTCGCGGGCCAGTTCTCCAGGCCGCGCCGGGCGCAGGCTGCGGTAGCCCAACAACGGCAGGATGGCGGTCAGTTCGACATGGCGGTCGAAGTCGGTGCCGGCCACATGAACGCCATGGCTGGCCAGGATGTCGTCGCGCCGGTCCAGCCGGCCGCGGCGGCTGGGGCCGACGCGCACGATGCAAAAGTCGGACGTGCCGCCGCCGATGTCGGCCACCAGCACACAGCCTTCACGGCTGACCTGCTGCTCGTGGTCCAGCGCCGCGGCGATGGGTTCGTACTGGAACAGCACCTCGGCAAAGCCGATGCTACGGGCGGCCGCTTCCAGCGCCGCCTGCGCGCGCGCGTCCATCGCCGGGTCGTCGTCGACGAAGAACACCGGCCGGCCCAGCACCACCCGCCGTAGCGGCGCGCCGGCGGCCGCTTCCGCGCAGCGCTTCAGGTGCAGCAGGTAGCCGGCGATGACGTCGGCAAATTTCACCGCGCGCCCGCCGCCCACGTCGGTGCTTTGCTCGATCAGCGGCGAGCCCAGCACGCTTTTCATCGAGCGCATCAGCCGGCCTTCATGGCCGTCGACATAGGCCGCAATGGCGGCGCGGCCGAAGTGGCGCTCGGGCTCGTCGCTGCGGTAGAAGACGGCAGTGGGCATGGTGCGGTGGCCGGGTTCGAGTTCGACCAGCTCCACGCCTTGCAACCCGCCCAGATTGCCGCTGGGCAACGCGATGGCGGAGTTGGACGTTCCGAAATCAATGGCGGCAAAGCCGGGTGCGTGCATGGGGTGTGCTGACCGTTGCGTTGACGCCGCAAGCCGGCGGCAGCGGGGCGCGGATTCTAGGGGGGTCGCCGGGGTGCTTCCTCCATCCACGTGAAGTGAACCACGCAGTGCCCTCAATTCGGCGGTTTGACGCAACGGTGGTGCCGCACACTGCGGACACAGAGGCACCCACCATGAGCGAATCCACCAAGTCCTTCAGTCTGTTTGATCGGTGGCGCCGCCGTGCGGACGAGTCGGTGCTGTCCGAGCCGGCCGACATGGGCACGGCGTTCGGACTTGAGTTGAGCATGCTGCCCGATGACGAGCCCGCGGCCACGGCGTCTAGCGGCGCCCCTGGCGGCACCGGGTGGTG
>JBJXHB010000083.1:0-11222 GCA_046160725.1 Aquabacterium sp. | reverse complement strand
GCCAGCGCACCCCAGCCGCGGCCGGTTTCATCAACGCCGTGCTGCGCCGCCTGCTGCGCGAGCGCGACGCATTGGTCTCGGCTGTGCAGAACCAACCGACGGCCGCCTGGCAGCACCCGGTGTGGTGGATCGAGCGAATGCGGCAAGACTGGCCGGCGCACTGGCAGCGCCTGCTGCTCGCCGCCAACCGGCGCGCGCCGATGGGGCTGCGCGTCCATGCCCGGCGCGGCGATGCGGCGGGCTATGTGCGCAGGCTCGCGGGGGCCGGCATTGCCGCCACCGCCTGTGGCAGCCACGGCGTGGTGCTGCGCGAGCCAAGGCCGGTCGACGGTTTGCCGGGCTTTGCGCAGGGCGAGGTTTCGGTGCAGGACCTGAACGCGCAGCGTGCGGCACCGCTGCTGCTGGGCGCCGGCCTTCCGGCTGGTGCGCGGGTGCTGGATGCCTGCGCCGCACCGGGCGGCAAGACGGCGCACCTGCTGGAACTGGCGGCGCTGGACGTGACGGCCCTGGACATCGACGCCCAGCGGCTGCAGCGCGTACAGGAGGGGCTGGCCCGGCTCGGCCTGCAGGCCACGCTGCGCGCCGGCGATGCGCGCACGCCGGCGGCCTGGTGGGACGGCCGGCCCTTCGATGCCCTCCTGCTGGACGCGCCGTGCTCGGCCTCGGGCATCGTGCGGCGGCACCCGGACGTGCGCTGGCTGCGCCGGGCCGAGGACGTGGCCGCATCGGCCGCCACGCAGGCCGCGCTGCTGGAGGCGCTGTGGCCGCTGCTGGCGCCGGGCGGCCGGTTGCTTTTTGCAACCTGTTCCCTCTTTCGTGCCGAAGGGCAGGCCCGGATCGACGCGTTTTTGCAACGGCCGCAGGCAGCCGATGCCCGACTGGATGCCGGCTCGCCGGGCCACCTGCTGCCGCTGCCGGACAATCCCGGTTCCGACGCGGCCGACCTGACCGGTGACGGCTTCTTCTACGCGCTGCTCCATAAGCACTCCACCTAGCCGGCCGATGCGGCACCTGATGTCCCTGATGCGCATCCTGGTGCTTGTGCTCGGCATGGCTGCAGCGCTGCCGACCGTAGCCCAGGGGGTGGAGCCGACGCAGATCCAGCTGCGCCGGGCTGACGGCGCGCTGGTTTTGGACTTCAGTGCGCGCCTGACTCTGTCGCATGCGCTGGAGGACGCCCTGCAGCGCGGCGTGCCGATGTACATCGTGGCCCAGGCCAGCGTGTACCGGTCGCGCTGGTACTGGCGCGACGAGCGCGTGGCCCGGGTCAGCCGCAGCTGGCGCCTGTCCTACCAGCCGTTGACGGCGACCTGGCGGGTCAGCCTGGGCGGCCTCGCGCAGACCGTGCCGACACTGTCCGAGGCGCTGAACACCGCTGCCCGGTTCAGCGGCTGGCGCCTGGCCGATGCGGACCGGCTCGACCCTGGCGAGCGTTACTACGTGGAGTTCCGCTACGCGCTGGACAACGCCCAGCTGCCGCAGCCCATGCAGATCGACCTCGGCCAGGACTGGAAGCTCGAGTTCGAGCGCACCCTGCGCGTCGAGCCGGCCACGCCGTGAGCCGGCCGCGGCGATGAGCAAATCCGCGCGCTGGGCATGGCTGGTCGCGCTGGTGGCGCTGACCGGTGGCGCGCTGGTGCTGGTGTTCCTGCTGGCGCTGTCCTCCGGCGGCCCGTTGGCGCAGCGCCACTTCGCGTGGCTGTTCTGGGCCAACACGGCGGTAGCGGCGCTGCTGTTGCTGACGGTGCTGATCGCCGCGGTGCGGCTGGTGGTACGGCTGCGCCGCGGACGCTTCGGCAGCCGCCTGTTGGCCAAGCTGGCCGCCATCTTCGCGATCGTCGGCCTGGTGCCGGGGCTGCTGATCTATGCGGTGTCCTACCAGTTCGTCGAGCGCAGCATCGACGCCTGGTTCGACCAGCAAGTGGCCGGCGCGCTGGAAGCCGGCCTGGCGCTGGGCCGCGGCGGCCTGGATGCCATGGCCGCCGACCTGGCCGGCAAGGCCCGCAATGCGGCCGAGCGCCTGCCGGACTCTCGCAACGCGATCGGGCCCCTGGCGCTGGAGCGGGCGCGCGATGGCAGCGGCGTGCGCGACGCGGCCCTGGTCTCCGGCAGCGGCCAGGTGCTGGCCCAGGCCAGCACCGACGCCGCGGCTACGCTGCTGGAGCGGCCGGCTCCGGCGTTTTTGCGCCAGGCCCGCAGCCAGCGTGTGGCGTCGCAGGTCGAGGGCCTGGACGACGAACCCACGGCCGGCACCCGGCCGGCGGCGCGGGTGCGGGCGCTGGCCCTGGTGCCCAGCAGCGACATCACGCTGGGCCAGCAGGAGGAGCGCTACCTGATGCTGGTGCAGGAGGTGCCGGCCCCGCTGCTGGCCAATGCCCTGGCGGTGCAGGCCGCCTACCGGGAGTACCAGCAGCGCGCCATCACCGTCAACGGCCTGCGGCGCATGTACATCGGCACGCTGACGCTGGCGCTGGTGCTGGCGGTTTTCGGCGCAGTGCTGCTGGCGGTGATGCTGGGCCACCAGATCGCCCGCCCGCTGCTGCTGCTGGCCGACGGCGTGCAGCAGGTGGCCGATGGCGACCTCACGCCCAAGCCGGTGTTCGCCTCGCGCGACGAGCTGGGCGGGCTGACCCGCGCCTTCGCGCGGATGACCGGGCAGCTGTCGGAGGCGCGCAGCCAGGTGCAGGCCGGCGTGGACCGGCTGGAGGCGGCGCGGCGCCAGCTGCAGACCATCCTGGACTCGCAGAGCGCCGGTGTGGTGGTGTTCGACGCGCAACGCCGCATCACCCACGTCAACCCCGGGGCCACGCGCATCCTGCGTCAGCCGCTGGCGGCCTTCCTGGGGCGCACGCTGCACGAGGTGCCCGGCCTGCACGACCTGGCTGAGGCCGTCTGGCGGCACAGCCTGGCGCACCGGGCCGGCCCGGAGGCCGGCGAGGACAACCACTGGCAGGACGCCTTCGACTACAGCACCGGGCCGCAGGACACGCTGAACCTGATCCTGCGCGGCGCGCCGCTGCCCGATGACGCGCAGCTGCTGGTCTTCGACGACATCTCCGAGGAAGTGTCGGCCCAGCGCGCCAAGGCCTGGGCCGAGGTGGCGCGCCGCCTGGCCCACGAGATCAAGAACCCGCTGACCCCGATCCAGCTGTCGGCGGAGCGGCTGCAGCACAAGCTGGCCGCCAAGCTGTCGGCCGACGACGCGGCGCTGCTGGAGCGCAGCGTGGCCACCATCGTGGCGCAGGTGCAGGGCATGAAGCGGCTGGTCGACGAGTTCCGCGACTATGCGCGGCTGCCCGCCGCGCAGTTGATGCCACTGGACCTGAACGCCCTGGTGGCCGAGGTGCTGGCCCTGTATGGCCAGGCGCAGGACAGCCGCCGGCTGCTGAGCGTGCCCGACCCGCGCCTGCCGCTGATCGAGGGCGACGCCACCCAGCTGCGCCAGGTGGTGCACAACCTGGTGCAGAACGCGCTCGACGCGGTGGCCGACCGACCCGACGGCCAGGTGCGTGTGGCCACCGACTATGCCGACCGGGTGCCGCCGGCGGTGCGGCTGACTGTCAGCGACAACGGCCCGGGCTTTGCCGAGCAGGTGCTCAAGCGCGCCTTCGAGCCCTATGTCACCACCAAGGCCAAGGGCACCGGGCTGGGCCTGGCAGTGGTGCGCAAGATCGTGCTTGAGCATGCCGCGCGCATCCGCATCGGCAACCGCAGCGGCCCCGGCCCCGAGGCTGCCGCAGCCGGGGCTCAGGTTTCGATATCATTTTCCCGGCTCGCCGCGGTGCATGATGACGCTCGCGGTGGCAACACCACAGCGCACGCCGCCGCCGACACCGGCCCACCCCCCCAACCCGCTTCCGCGGCCGAACCCCGGCGAGCCTGAACGACCCTATGGCAACCATCCTGGTAGTGGACGACGAGCTCGGCATCCGCGGGCTGCTGTCGGAGATCCTGTCCGACGAAGGACACACCGTCGAGCTGGCCGACAGCGCGGCCGAGGCCCGCGCCGTGCGCGAGCGGCTCAAGCCCGACCTGGTGCTGCTGGACATCTGGATGCCCGACGTCGACGGCATCACCCTGCTCAAGGAGTGGGGCAGCGCGGCGCTGCTGACCATGCCGGTCATCATGATGAGCGGCCACGGCACGATCGACACCGCGGTGGAGGCCACCAAGGTGGGCGCCACCGCCTTCCTGGAAAAGCCGATCACCCTGCAGAAGCTGCTGCGCGCGGTGGAGCAGGCGCTGGCCAAGCCGGCACCGCGCGGTGCACCAGCCGCGGCCGCGCCGCGCCTGGGCGCGATGCCGCTGCCGGAGCTGACCATCACCGGGCCCCTGCCCGTCATCATCCCGCCCCCGCCCGGCCCGCAGGCCGAGCAGAGCTTCCACCTCGACCGCCCGCTGCGCGAAGCCCGCGACGCCTTCGAGAAGAGCTACTTCGAATTCCACCTGGCCAAGGAAAACGGCTCCATGACCCGCGTGGCCGAGAAGACCGGCCTGGAGAGCACCCACCTGTACCGCAAGCTCAAGCAGCTGGGCGTGGACTTGTCCCGCAACCGGCGCGGGTGAAGCGGCAACCACGGCCCCGGGGCATCCATGGGTCAGGGCGGGTTGGCTATACTCGCGCCCCTTCGGCCAGGTAGCTCAGTCGGTAGAGCAGCGGATTGAAAATCCGCGTGTCGGTGGTTCGATTCCGCCCCTGGCCACCAGAATTCCAGATCAAGCCCCGCCCGGTGCGCCGCGCGGGGCTTTTTCATGCATGGCCGACGGGCGACCCCCAAGGAGCCCAGCGGATGCTCGCGCAGAACCCGGCTGCCCTCGACCACGCCCCAGCCGGCGGCCTTCAAGGCCGGATCGATGTGCTCGGCGCGGGTTTCGGCTTCGTTCATCGCGGGTTCGGGGCCGACATGGTCGGTGTTCTGCCGTTCCTGGGTCTGGGTCTGGCTCGGTGAAGTACAGCTCGACCAGGGCCGTCGTCCAGGTGGCGACGCCGGTGCCGAAGAAGTCGCGGTCCTCGGTCCAGATGGGGCAGTTCAGCGCGAGCGCGCAGGCCAGGATGGGCCAGTCATCGGGGTCGCGCGGGCCGATGCGTGCCAATGCAGCCGCTTGCATGACCTCGTACTCGGATGGGTCCACCGCCCGCACCGCCAGTCGAAGCTTGGCCAGCTTCTCATGGGCTGGCAGCAGCGCGTTCAGTTCGCCGCGTTGGGTCAGCACGCTGGCCAGGTGCTCATGCACGTCGTCGAACGCCACCACTGGCGCCAGGAAGGTCGCCTGCGCCGCGAAGCGTGCCAGCAAACGGTCCACCCGGCGGCCGAGCACGGCGCGCATCAGCACGTTCGCATCCAGCACGATGGTGCGGGGCGTCACGTCTGCGCGCGTCGGCGTGCTGCTGCGCCCGCAGCTTTGGCTTTACGCAAGGCGTCGAAGTCCCGCACCGCGGCTTCGACATCGTCCTCGGACAACGACATTACGGCTTCGAGCTTGTCGGCCGCGTCACGCAGGGCCTGCAGGTCGACCTGCGACGGGCGGGCCGTGGGGATGAAGAAGCCCACAGTCTGGCCATGCCGCGTCACGGCGACGGGCTGCTTGTTGTCGATGAACTCGGCCAGGCCGGCGCGGAACTCGCGGATGCCGACGGACTTGGTTTCCATGGGGTGCTCCAGGCGGTGGGCAACAGGCCCTGAAGCCAAATTGTGAATCACTGTGTACACATTTGCAAGCAGTGCCCATGGGGCGGTCGGTCGATCTATGGCGGCAGGGCGCCGCTGAAGGCATGGTGGAGGAGGGACTTCTTCAGTTCGTCGAGGGCGGCGATCTTCCGGGCACAAATGCCTTCCAGATGATCGGTTTCCTCGCGCAGTTCATCAGCAGCCAAAACGATGGTCCGCTGATCGACGAGCGGAGGTAGGTGCTGCACTTGAAGTACCGGGCATTGAGCGACGCCTTTGCCGAACTCGGCAAGCCCGACCAGGTGCGCCGCGCGCTCGTGGGGTTCCAGCGGCACTTGTACGCGCGCTGAGACTCAACGGGGACGGAGTGGCGGCCACATCGTTCTATGGCTTGACCAACTATGCGACAGGCGAAAAACTGGCTCGTCGGCGTTGCGCATTGCGCTGAGTGGTTGCCACCTTGCGCTTCGACCATTGACCGGTTGCTGTGGGCGGATTACCTGAGCCCGGTCCCTGCCAAGCCGTTTCCAGGCCTTATCGCGACGTGAAAAAAGGAGGATTCCATGGTTCGACAGTTTGCTAGTGCCTTCGCCCTTGTGACCCTTAGCGCCAGCATTGGCGCACAAGCGGCGCCTATCGCGGGTCCAGGACAGATCACCTACTCGGGGCAGTTTGGTGTTGAGTCAGTGGTCGCTGGCTCATTCGAACAGACCATTGACGGCATTCTTGATAGCCCAGGAATCGGTGGCATCGAGAACGGCGTTTCTGTTGAGAGCCTCCCTCTCAGCGTTGTCTACAACTTTGATGGTCGATACGACCTGACCACGTTCAAATTGCAGACTGAAGTTGGTGCGAACTCGTTGAACGCCATTCGCATCTTTGAATTGACCTTCTTTGCCGGGCTCGATGCAAGCGGGTCGCAGATCGGCGGCGTTTTTCGATCCATGCAGACGGAGTCAACAACCCTGCAGTCCTTCGACATCGGCAGGGGCGGATATGCAGGCGTTGCATCTTTTCGCTTTACGCCAATCACTGCGCCAAACGACCGGGTGCGGGTTGAGTGGTCAGAGATCCAATTCGACGGCTCTGTCACGCCAGTTCCAGAGCCGACAACGGCGTTGAGCTTGGCGCTGGGGTTGGCCCTGCTCTCCACGCCACGCCTTCGCAAGTGGATGCAGCGGTAGGAACCGTTGCGCGCCTCTGTGGATCGGCAGCTCGGACTGGTGATCGGTCCGGGAAAGGCCGGTCTGCCAAGTTGCTGGACTGACTTGGGTCGACAGGAAATCGCTATGGCAAGCCGGCTCCAGAAGTGGGAGATGGCTTGCCTCCGACGCGTGCCGACGGGCCGTTGCTGGAAGTCACGCCGTTGAGATATGTCTCATAAGGCATTCTGGCCACTAATGTCTTATAAGGCATATCTTGCGTAAATGCCTCTAAAGGCATAAGCTGTCCGGATGGACTATCTCATCCAGTCACCGGCTCAGCTCTCGAGTCACCTGCGGGCCCTTCGCAAGGCTCGCGGCCTGAGCCAGGCACAGCTCGGTGCCGTGCTGGGCGTTGGGCAAACGCGGATCACACGCATCGAACATGACCCGACGGCGATCAGCGTGGAGCAGTTCCTCGGCATCCTGAGCGCGCTGGGGGTGCAGATGGTCCTGCGGCCGACCGGTGGCACGACAGCGCCGGGCCTCGCCACGAGGGCCAGGCGCGCGCCGACCGACGAGCCCTGGTGACGCGCGCGTCGTGGCCGAGCTCCACCTGTGGATGAACGGCGTGCCGGTGGGCGTCTGGACGACGCTGCGCACCGGCAGGCCCGTGCTTCGCTACCTCGAAAGCTGGGCGCACGCCGAAGAGGGCCGGGCGCTGTCGCTGTCCCTGCCCTTCACGGCCGACCTGGAGCACCGTGGGGACGCGGTGACGCACTACTTCGAGAACCTGTTGCCCGACAGCGCCGACATCCGTCGCCGGCTGCGGCGGCGCTTCCATGCCCGGTCCGACGAAGCGTTCGACCTGCTCACCGCGATCGGGCGCGACTGCGTCGGGGCGGTGCAGCTGCTGGCGCCGGGCGCAGCGCCAGAGGGCTGGAACCGCATCGATGCCGAACCGCTGAAGGACCGTGACGTCGCCGCGCTGCTGGCGTCGGTCACCTCGGATGCTCCGCTGGGTCAGGGTGAGGCCGACGACTTCCGCATCTCGATCGCGGGCGCCCAGGAGAAGACGGCGCTGTTGCGCATGGGCAGCAAGTGGCACCGCCCGCACGGCGCAACGCCGACGACCCACATCCTCAAGCTGCCGCTGGGGCTGGTCGGCAACAGGCGCGCCGACATGACCGACTCGGTAGAGAACGAGTGGCTGTGCGCGCGCATCATGTCGGGTCTTGGGTTTGCGACGGCGCCGACCGAGATGGCCACCTTCGGCGATACGAGGGCCCTCGTCGTGACGCGCTTCGACCGGCGTTGGCAGGGCATCGTTGCCGGAGCCGAGCTCAAGGCGCGATTCAAGCCCCCGGAGGGCGCGTGGATTGCGCGCCTGCCGCAGGAGGACTTCTGCCAGGCACTGGGTGTCGCACCGGACCGCAAGTACCAGTCTGACGGTGGACCGTCCGTGCAGGACTGCCTGAAGGTGCTGGCAGCGAGTGAGGACGCGACAGAGGACCGTGCCGTCTTCTCACTGGCGCAGCTCGCGTTCTGGCTGATGGCGGCCACCGACGGCCACGCGAAGAACTTCTCCCTCCAGCACCGGCGGGGAGGGCGCTTCAGCCTGACGCCGATGTACGACGTGCTGTCGGCGTGGCCCATCATCGGCAACGGGCCGAATCAGGTCGCCTACCCGCGCGCCAGGCTGGCCATGTCCATCCGCGGCGAGAAGAACGCGCACCACCACCTGCGCGACATCCAGCCGCGCCACTGGCAGCGCATGGCGCTCGCTTGCGGCCCCGGCGTCTGGGAGCGAATGAAGGCCCTGGTCGGCAGCGTGGATGCTGTTCTCGACGCCGTGGCGCGCGCGCTGCCGGCGGGGTTCCCCGCGCGAACCTGGGAGCCGGTCTCGGCCGGCATGCGCCGACATGCGCGGCTGTTTCAGCGGGCCGTGGAGGTTGGCGACGGGACCTGACAGTCGACACCGACTCTGCCAGACCCATCAACCGCTTGCCTGCGCCTCAGCGCTGCAAGCCGTTTTGCATGTGGTCGGTGACGCACGGCACACTGGGCCACCCACCACCCCGAGCCCACCGCATGACCGGACCCTCCACCCCCAGCCGCTATCCACACATCTTCCGCCCGCTCGACCTGGGTTTCACCCGGCTGAAGAACCGCATCCTGATGGGGTCGATGCACACCGGGCTGGAGGAGGCGCCGGACGGTTTCGAGCGCATGGCGGCCTACTACGCCGAGCGGGCCCGTGGCGGCGTGGGCATGGTCATCACCGGCGGCATCTATCCCAATGCCGAGGCGGGCCGCGGCAGCAAGCTGTCCACGCCGGCCGAGGCCGAGCAGCACCGGCTGATCACCAGTGCCGTGCATGCCGCCGACCCGGACGTGAAGATCGTGATGCAGATCCTGCATACCGGGCCGCTGGCACGCACGCCGGACTGCGTGGCGCCGTCGCCGGTCAAGAGCCGCATCGGCAGCCACACGCCGAACGAGCTGACCGAGGACGGCATCGAGAAACAGCTGGGTGACTTTGCCAACTGCGCCGCCATGGCCGAGCGCGCCGGCTACGACGGCGTGGAGATCATCGGCTCGGCCGGCTACCTGCTGTCGACCTTCCTGGTGCGAAAGACCAACCTGCGCACCGACCGCTGGGGCGGGCCGTGGGAGAACCGCATGCGGTTCCCGGTCGAGGTGGTGCGGCGGGTGCGGGCCGCCGTCCGCCCGGACTTCATCCTCATCTTCCGCATCGCGGCCATGGACATGCTCGACGGCGGCCTGGCCTGGGACGAGGTGGTCTCGCTGGGCCAGGCGGTGGAGGCGGCCGGTGTCAACATCGTCAGCACCCACTTCTGCTGGCACGAGTCCCCGGTGCCCACGATTGCCACGATGGTGCCGCGCGCGGCCTTTGCCAGCGTCACGGGTCGTCTGCGCCGGCAGCTGAAGGTGCCGCTGATCACCAGCAACCGCATCAACATGCCGCAGGTGGCCGAGGATGTGCTGGCCCGCGGCGACGCCGACCTGGTGTCGATGGCGCGGCCGATGCTGGCCGACCCCGACCTGGTGATCAAGGCCCGCGACGGCCGCGAGGACGAGATCAACACCTGCATCGGCTGCAACCAGGCCTGCCTGGACCACACTTTCGGTGGCAACAAGCCGGTGAGTTGCTTGGTCAACCCGCGAGCCTGCAACGAGACCCTGCTGAACTACCTCCCAGCGGCACAGCCCAGGCGCATCGCCGTGGTGGGCGCCGGGCCGGCCGGCCTGGCCTTTGCCACGGTGGCGGCGCAGCGCGGCCATGCGGTCACGCTGATCGAGGCCGGCGGCGAGATCGGCGGGCAGTTCAACCTGGCCAAGCGGGTGCCCGGCAAGGAGGAGTTCCACGAGACGCTGCGCTACTACCGTCGCATGATCGACAAGCTGGGCATCGCGCTGCGGCTGGACACGCGCGCCGACGCCGCCGCGTTGCAGGCCGAGGGGTTTGACCAGGTGGTGGTGGCCACCGGCATCCGGCCGCGCACGCCCGACATCCCCGGCATCGATCATGCCAAGGTGGTGCCCTACATCGACGCCATCCTGGGCCGGCGGCCCATCGGCCGGCGGGTGGCCATCATGGGTGCGGGCGGCATCGGTTTCGACGTCGCCGAGCTGATCACCCATGCCGGCCCGTCGGGCGCGCTCGACATCGACGTCTTCGCCCGCGAGTGGGGCATCGACTTCCAGAACCATCCGCGCGGCGGCGTGACGGGCGTGGTGCCGCAGGTGGCGCGCAGCGAGCGCGAGGTGATCCTGATGCAGCGCAAGGCCGATGCCCTGGGCAAGACCCTGGGTCGCACCACCGGCTGGACCCACCGCCTGGTGCTGGGCCGGCGCGGCGTGCAGATGGTGGGCGGCGTGGAATACCTGCGCATCGACGACGCCGGCCTGCACACCCGCGTCAACGGCGAGCCGCGGCTTTTCGCGGTGGATACCGTCATCGTCTGCGCCGGCCAGACGCCGCTGCGCGGCCTGTTCGACGAGCTGCAGGCCGCCGGCGTGCCGGCCCTGCTGGTGGGCGGTGCCTTCGAGGCGGCCGAGCTGGACGCAAAACGCGCCATCGACCAGGCCAGTCGGCTCGCGGCCGAGGTTTGATACCCCATGGTCTTCCGGCGCAGCGATTCAGGTGGCGCCTTTGGGCTATTTGCGGGCGATGGAACCCGCTGCTCGCCCCCTGCTTGCGCGCGGCAAGGCTGGGGCCGACGGGCTGGGCGGCCGGAATGAGGCGCCTGTCCCTGCGGGCCACACGGTCGCGCTTGCACGCGCGACCTTCTTCCGCGCGGCTGGCAGCCCGCAGGGGCTGCCAGCTGTTCGCGCTCCAGCCTGCGCTCCTCGCGAAACGGGGCGGCTGCGATCGCTCCGGGCTGCG
>JBJXHB010000082.1:0-2516 GCA_046160725.1 Aquabacterium sp. | reverse complement strand
GCGGTCGGCCGCGCCGTCACTGCACAGCGTGATCGTGCCGTCGCGCTCGACCGGCTGGAAGCGCACGCCATAGCCGGCCACCACCTCCAGCTGGGCCGCGGTGGCGGCGCCGGCCTGGCGCTGCCCGGCCCGGCGGCCCAGCCGCTCGGCCATCTGGCCGATGGCGTCGAAGGCCTCGGCATCCAGCGCCGGCGCGGCCTTGAGGTAGGCCGCGGCATAGGCGATGCCCAGCGACTCGACCCCGGGCTGGTCGCGCAGGAAGCGCAGCACCGCCTTCAGCTCGGGCGCGGCGGCCGGGTCGCCCAGCGGCATGATGCGCAGCTGGCCCGCGCGGATGAATCCGGCGCGCTCGCGGCGGTGGTCCCAGACCTGCACATGGTCCAGCCGCACGCCGCGCCACTCGACCAGGTCGCCAGGCCACAGCACGGCCTGCTGGGCCGCCGAGTCGCGCGGCCCAGCGCGCAAGGGCGTGGCGTCCTGGGTGACGACGGCCCAGCGGGCCTCGACGGCCGGTGCCGGCGTGGTGGTGGCCCGTGCGGGTGTAGCGGCCAGGGCCATGGTGCCCAGCAGGCCCAGCGCGGCCGGCCAGCCGCCGCCGCTGAAGGTCGCGCTCATTGCTCGTCCTTCGGCAGCACGGCGGCGGCGCTGCGCTCGACCGCGGCGCCCTCGGGCAGGGCACCGCCGACCAGCCCGGCGGCGATGAATCGGCCGTCGGTGTGGGGCGGGGCGACGATGACCTGGATCTTGTCGGACAACTTGTCGGCCATGGTCTTGTGGATCAGCAGCGGATGGCGGGTGATCAGCTCGCCGTCGCGCGCCATCTGGGCGCTGGCGATGCGGCCCAGCTGGTCCTGGCGGTAGGCCTCGGCATCGGCCAGGCGGCGCCGCGAGTCGGCCTCGCCAGCGGCCTCGATGCGGCGCGCCTCGGCCATGCCCTCGGCGGCGCGGATGCGGGCCAGCTTGTCGGCCTGGGCCTCCAGCTGGCGCTGCTCGATCTGCTTGGTCTTGAAGGGCAGCACATGGCGCATGGCCTCCTCCTGCGCGCGGGCGGCGATCACATGCTCGCTGGCCGATGCGGCGGCGGCGGTCTCGCGCCGCACCTTGTCGGCCTGCGCCTCCAGCTCGGTCTGGCGCACCTGCTTTTCTTTCAGGTCCAGCGTGTGGCGCATCTGCTCGGCGCGCAGCTCCTCGGCCAGCAGCCGCTCCATGCCGTGGCGGTATTCGGCCGGCAGCTCGACCTTGCCGATCTGCACGCCCTTGAGCACCAGCCCCTCGGCCGCCAGGCGCCCGCGCAGCTCGGTCTCGATGGCCTGCTGGATCTCGGCGCGCTTGGCGCTGAAGATCTCGCGCATGGTGTAGCGCGAGAACAGACGGTAGACCACGCCCTGCACCGCTGGGTCCACCACCTGGCCGCCCAGGTCGGCCGCGCCGCTGCGCGCCACCTGGCGCACCCGCGACGCCTCCAGCGCCCAGCGCACCGTCAGGTCGACGCCGAAGGACAGCCCCTCGACCGACTGGAACGGCGCCTCCGCGCCGCCCTTGCGCCCGGCCGGCAGGCGGTAGAGCTGGTCGCGCAGCGCGTACTGCCGCACCTCGTGCAGCCCCGGTACGCGCCACAGCGAGCCCTCGCGGAACTCGGCGGTGTCGCCGGTCAGCAGGTTCAGCCGCACGGCCACGGCGCCCGGGTCCACCGTGGCCACCGGCGGATGGGTCACCAGCAGCGCGGTGGCGCCGCCGGCGATGGCCAGCGTCAGCAGCGTGCGCCGGGCGCCGGCCAGACGGCGGCCGCCGTCGGCCAGGCCGTCACGGGCCTGCGCGGCGGCCTGGCCCAGGCCGGGCACGATGCGGCCGGTGAAGGCCTGGCGGATCGAGGCGATCAGGGTCTTGAGTCGGTTGGTCATCGCGGTTCTCCTGTTGGTTGGTGGCGATGACGTCATTCTTCGAAACCGCCCCGGCGCAAGAAAGCGCGGCGCGGGGCCGTTGCCTTCCGTCGCGCCGACGGTCTGCTCCGCGCGTCGCCGCCGCGACGGAAGAAACCTTCCGCCGGGCCCGCGCCAGCGGCTTTGATAATCCGGCGCATGCCCCGCCTGGCCGTGATCGAGGACGACGAGCCCACCAGCACCCAGCTGTGCGGCTGGATCGCCGCCGCCCGGCCCGACGTGGTGGTGGACCGCTGGTTCAACCGCGACGATGCCGAGGCCGCCCTGGCCCGCGAGCGCTACGACGTGGTGGTGCTGGACATCGAGCTGGGCCGCGAGCGCCATGCCGGCGTGGCGCTGATCAACGCCATCAACAAGCGCGCTGCCGGCACGCCGGTGCTGGTGGTCAGCGCCATGCCGGCGGCCATCTACCGCAGCATCATGAAGGCGCTGGACGCCTGGGACTACCTGCAGAAGACCAGCTTCGACGAGGCCGAGTTCGTCGAGACCCTGCTGGAGATGCTGCGCGCGGCGCGCGCCCGGGCCGCGGGGCCGTCTGCGCCGTTGCCGACGCCGGCCACGCCCGTGGCGCCAGCG
>JBJXHB010000081.1:0-4557 GCA_046160725.1 Aquabacterium sp. | reverse complement strand
TGGTCGGGTTGACCGAGAACAGCTCGCCCGGCACGTGAATCATCCGGGTCAGCCGTCCGGCCGCGGGCATGTGGATGCGGTGGTAGTCGCGCGGGCTCAGGTACAGGGTGGCGAAATGGCCGTCGTCGAACTGGCGGGCCAGGGCCGCGTCACCGCCGACCAGGGCGGTGGCGCTGTAGTCGTGGCCCTTGGCCTGGAACAGGCGGCCCTGGTCGATGCGGCCGAACTGGCTGATCGCGCCGTCGACCGGGCACACCCAGTCGGCGCGGGCTAGGGGTCGTGCACCCGGCTTGAGGGCGCGCGTGAAGAAGTCGTTGAAGCTGGCATAGGCGGCCGGGTCCGGCTCGGCGGCCTCGGCCATGTCCACGCCATAGCGGCCGATGAACCAGCGGATGGCACGCGTGGTCGAGGCACCGCCGCGCTGCCCGGCCAGGCGGCCCATCAGCTGGGTCAGGGCCTGCTTGGGCAGCAGGTACTGGGGCAGGACGGCAAGGCGATCGGACATCGGCGGGTCGGCAGGCGGCGCGGGCGGCGGCGGGGCAGTGTATCGACGGGCTGCCGCCCGGACCGGCGGCGGTGCTGGCCGTGCGTCAGCCAGCGCGGTCGGTCGCGGCGCGGCGCCGCCCAGCCCAGGCGGCGCGCTCGGTGGCGGTGCGCTTCTCCAGCGCCCGGGCCCAGGCCTTCGCGCCCAGCGTGCCGGCATGGTCGAGCAGGTAGGCATCGGCCGCCGCTGCATTGGCGCGGCCCAGCTCGCGCAGCACCCAGCCCAGCGCCAGCTGGATGTAGTGGCGGTGGTCGTTGGCGCAGGTGTCCAGCAGCGGCCGCATGGTGGCCGCGGGCAGGAAGACCGCGTCGCGGCCCCAGGCCTGGACCAGGCTGGTCAGCGACAGACGCCGCGGCCACAGCGCGGTGCCCGCGTTCCAGCGCTGCAGTTGTGGGTGCAGGTCGTCGAACTGCGTCTGCAGCAGCCGTGCATACAGGCCGCTCAGCGCGTCGCTGACGCACCAGTTGTCCACCCGGTCGGCCCAGTGGCGCACCACCGGCCACAGGCCCGGCGGCACCTCCTGGCGCAGGCGTGGCACCCAGTGCTCCACGGCGGCCAGCAGCACGTCCGCATGGCGCGTGGTCCGCCACAGCGCGTCCCATACCGCCAGTTGCTCGGGATGCGGGCGGGCGTCGAACGAAAACCCCGCCCGCACCCGTGCCCGCAGTTCCGGCACCGGTATGCCCAGGTGGACCATCTGCGAGCCGCGGTCGATGCGCACCGCCTCGCCACGCGCCGGCCTGGCAATGGCCTGCAGCGCCGCCTCGACCTCGGCGCAGGCGCCGGCCAGCCAGGGCTGGGGGGCGGGGGCGGATGCCGGTGCGGCTACGGCGCGGGCCATGCGTCCCAGTCTATCGGGCCCACCCATTGCAAAGGGCGCCCGCGAGGGGCGCCCTTGCCTGCCGGTGGATGGCAACGGCCACCCACCGGAGGGGTCATGCCGCTCAGGCCTTGCGGCGGCGGGCGATGGCGCCGACGGCCACCAGGCCCAGGCCCATCAGCGCATAGGTGCCCGGCTCCGGAACCGGGTTGCTGACCACTTCCAGGTTGGCCGCGCCGATGTAGCCACCGGTCAGGGTCATGTAGCGGATGTCGGCGCTGCCGCGCGAGAAGCCGTGGAACTCGCCGCTGTTCGTGCTGCCGTTGGTGGTGAACGTCAGGGTGTACGACTCGAGCAGAGTCATCGAGGCGTCGTGGACGGCAATCACGGCGGTGCCGTAGCCAGGCGCATAGCTCATGAACGCGCCGACGCCGGAGACGCCGCTGTCAAAGGCCAGCGTCATGGTCGCCGTGGGGCTGTTGCTGCCGATCATCGACAGGCCGGTGCTCCAGAAGCCGTTGCTGCCCATGCCATAGCCGTTGTCGTAGCCGTAGACGGAGTATTCATAGTCCGACGACCAGGTGATGCCGGGGGCAACGACCTTCGGGCCGGTGCCGAAGTAGTCTTCGCTGCCGAAGCCGTAGGTGGTGCTGCCGGGCAGCGCCGTGACGTGCATGGCCTGCGCGGAACCGCAGGCCAGCAGGGCGGCGGCGGCAAGGGCGTGGAGGGTACGGGTCATGTCGGGTCCTGTTATTGAGGGGGGATGGAATGTCGCTGTCGACATCGACAGTGGACCCAAACCGGCGCCGCGCCGCCATCCCCGGACCGCGGGGTTGCGCGGCCATCGGGCCGGCCGTGCCGTGACGCCTTCCACGCAGACCGGCGGGATCGGTCAGGAGTGCCGGTCAGGAATGCCGGCCCTCGACACGCCGGTCCGGCACCACGTTGGCGACCACGATGCGCCCGCCCTCGTTGACCATGTACAGGGTGAACGGGCGCAGGCCGTCGGCCTGCTCCAGCCACAGGTAGAAGGCAAAGCCGGCATGGCCGACGGCGTCGGTGGTGCGCGACACCGTGACCCGCGGCGCCACGCCCTGGCCCTGGCTGAAGAAGGGCAGGATCTGCTGCTGCATCGCGCGGCGGATGCCGGCCTCGCCGCTGCGCTCGACCAGGGCCGGGCTCAGCAGGGCCATGGCGGCGCCGGCGTTGCCGGCCATGGCCTCGCGGATGAAGGCATCGGCACCGGCCCGGTAGGCGCGGCTGTCCTGCGCCATGCGCAGGTCGGCGGCCACGGTGGCCGCCGGCTGGGCCTGGGCGGGCGGTGCCGTCATTAAGGCGACAAAGCCCGCCAACGCCGTCGTGACAGTGATGGACGCGGCCAGGGCGGCCAGACGGTTCGGCGTGTGGATCGAGTGGCGGTTCATGTCGGGCTCCCGGTGGGTGTGAGGTTCGATGTCCGGGATGTTGGACGGTGGCCGTTTCAGGGCCGCTGCGCTGCGCCGATGTCCGTGTTTCGTTTGTCGCCGGAACGAAAGAAAGGGCGCCCGCATCGCGGGCGCCCCTGGAAGCCTTGTGGCCGGCCTGTCGGCCGGTCAGATCGCCGCCGGCTCCGCGTCCTCGTTGGTCGGCAGGCTGGTCATCGTGCCGAGGTCGATGGCCTCGCGGCCGTCGGCCTGGTTGCGGTTGAGCGTGCCGAGATAGTCGACCAGGCCGCTGACCGTGTTGCGGGCGTTGTCCGGCACGGCGGCCAGGGGGTCGGCCGTTGGTGGCGGCGGGGTGTCGGCGCCGCCGCCGCAGGCGGCCAGCAGCGCGGCGGCCAGGCACAGGCCGGCCAGGCGGGCGGCCCGGCGGGCGTCAAGGGGATGATGGGAAGTCATCGTGATGCTCCTGTGATGGCCTTGGGTCAGTTGTTGCCCGCGCCCGGGGCGGGCGTGAACAGGTACGGGAAGCGCGGCAGCAGCGGCACCACGGCCTGGTCCACGGCGTCGTGCAGCTTGAACGCGGTGGCGCCCAGTGGCACGTTGGACGGCTTGCAGTCCGCGCCCAGCTTCAGCGTGTTGCCGTCGCCGTTGGCCATGCACAGGCCGCCCATCACCGCCACCAGCGAGATGTCGACGATGTCGTCCTTGGGCCGGCGGCCGTTGGGGAAGCCGGCAAAGTCTGAGCCGCCGGCCAGGATGTTGCCGACCACGCCCAGGCGGTTCTGCTGCTCGAAGGGCACGGGTGCGATCGAGGTGTTCAGGCGCAGCATCTCCGACGGCACGACGTTGGCGGGCTTGTTCAGGCCCTCGATGCCGGTCAGGAAGGTGGTCACCAGGTCGGTGCGCGGCAGGTTCTTGGGCGCGGTGCCCGGGATGGCCAGCGCGATCTCCAGCAGCGCCGGCAGCGTAGGGTGTGTCACATAGTCGGCGAACTGGCCGTCGTCCTTGGGCTTGCTGCTGTTGAAGCGGTCCTTGTCCGGCAGGCCGATCACCACCTCGTTGACCAGTGGCATCCCCAGGCGCGAGACCTGGGTCCAGGCGCCGCCGGGCACGTCGGTGTTGCCATGGCCCCTGCCCGGGGACGGGCTGAGCAGCCGGCCCTGGCGCATGCTGGCCGTGGTCCAGCCGCCGATCACCGGCTCGCTGCCCTGGGCCAGGCAGCTCTTGTGCACCTCCAGGGCAAGCGTGGTGACGCTGGCATCGTCGATGGTGTTGGGCACCGCGTTGATCAGCGCCGGGTTGGTGATGACGTCCAAGGGCGCATTGACCAGGTCGAAGATGGTGCCCAGGTTGACGGCAAAGGCCTCCTTGCGCTGGCCGACGAACAGCCGGCCCTGCTGGCTGCAGCCAGGGATGTTGACGTTGTAGATGTGCTGCGCGGCATAGCCGGCGTAGTCCGGGATGGTCTTGGTGCCGATGTTGTCCACCGGCTTGTCGAAGGCGCGGTTGCCGCCGGCGGCATTGGTCAGGCTGCCGCGCTGGCCGGTGCGGCGGTCGCCGCGCACGATGTCGACGTTGAAGGTCTCGTTGACGTTCAGCGTGGCCGCGTTGGGGCCGGTCACGCCGCCGGCCTGGATCAGCGGGATCGCCACGTTCTTGTTGCCGATCGGCAGCGTGATGCCCTTAAGGATGTTCTTGAAGCGGAACTGGAAGGTGATGTCCTCTTTCGCGTCGCCGTTGTTGTCGAGGTGGATCTCGTACAGCGCGTTGGG
>JBJXHB010000080.1:0-3604 GCA_046160725.1 Aquabacterium sp. | reverse complement strand
TGCAGCCCTGCGGCGGCCCGCTGACGGGGCCCACGGCGCGCGTTGCAACGCCGTCCAGCGGACGGAAGCCCGGGTGGCCCCGCCGGCTTCAGCAGCGGCGGTTGACAGCATGGTGACGGCATCGGGTCGGCATGACCGGATGCTACCACATCAAGTACGAATCGTTCGCATTTAGATTTGCTTTAGCGTGTCGATGCGCAAGTCCTCACAGGGGCCGTCGTCGGGCGGTCGGTCGGGTTGCCTGCAGGGGCGTCGGGCGAGGTGCCATTCAGGTCGACGGGTCTGTGGTCAGCGTGCGCTCACCTGCAGGCTGGGGCCTGTCACTCTGGCTGAATGCCCGACTCACGCAGCAGCCGGCCGTTGCGCTCGAACTCCGCGGCAACGAAGGCGCCAAAGGCCTTGGCATCCTGGAACAGCACCGGCGTGTTCAGCGTTTCCAGCGCCTTGCGGAAGGCGTCAGACCCGGTGCCGGCGCGGCAGGCCTGCTCCAGCGCGGCCACCACGGCCGGCGGTGTGCCCTTGGTGGCCACCAGGCCGCCCCACACCTCGAAGTGCAGTGGCGGGCCGCCTGCTTCGGCCAGCGTGGGCAGGTCGGGGTACTCCTTCAGCCGGGTGGGCGACATCACGGCCAGCGCGCGCAGCGTCTGCGCATGCGCGGCCTGGAAGGTGGGGTGGGCCACGAACATCGTCACATGGCCGCCAATCAGCGCCTGCAGCGCGTCGGCTTCGCCCTTGAAGGGCACGTGCACCACGTCCATGCCGGTGGCCTTGGCCAGCCCCTGCATCGCCAGGTGCGGCACCGAGCCGGTGCCGGGCGAGGCGTAGTTCAGCTTGCCGGGGTTGCGTTTGGCTTCGCCCACCAGGTCCTGGACCGACTTGAAGGCCGTGTCCCTGCGCACCAGCACCACCTGCGGGTTGGAATAGACGCGGCAGATCGGCTCGAACAACGCCGGCGAGTAGGTCAGCTTGCGCAGATTGGGCTGCGTGGTCAGCGGACCGACCGGCAGCATGCCCACGGTGTGGCCGTCGGGCCGGGCATTGGCCACGTCGGCCGCGCCGATGGCGCCGCCGGCACCGGCCTTGTTCACCACCACCACCTGATGGCCCATCAGCTTGCCCATCTCGGCAGCCAGCGCGCGAGCGATCAGGTCGGTGCTGCCACCGGGGCCGAAGGGCACCACCATGCTGACGGGGCGCTCGGGGAAAGCCTGTGCCGCGGCCGGCAGCGGGGCCGTGGCCAGGGCCGCAGCCAGGGCAGACGCCAGCACAGCGGCTGGTGCAGTCAGGGCCTTGAATCGTTTGAACATCGTTGTCTCCTTCTGTGGTTGTGGTCGTGATCGTGAGGGCTGTGGGCCGAGGCCGACCCCGCCGCCGGTCAGCGCGACCGGGGCCCGTGCCCGCGCTGGAAGTCGTTGCCCGCGCGGTCGACACCGCGCACCAGCCACAGTGGCCGGTTCTCGTCGTGCATGTGCGCCGGCGCGCGGCGGTTGGCTGGCAGATCGGGGTCTCGCACATAGCGCGTGGTGGCGGGCATGTAGCGGATGGCGTAGTCGCTGCGGCGCTGCGTCGACCGGTTCTCGGCCGAGCCGTGCAGCAGGTACACGTCGTGGATCGACAGCATGCCCGGCTGCAGCACGTCGTCCATGGCCTGTGATTCGTCGATGTCGGGCACCTCCTGCTTCAGCGCCATCTGCGCGTCGTCGGTCACCTCGTGGTGCTCAAGCCGGCGTGCCAGGTGCGAGCCCGGGATGTAGCGCATGCAGCCGTTCTCGGGCGTGGAGCCGTCGAAGGCGATGCGCACCGTCACCGTGGCCAGCGGGTCCAGCGGCCAGTACTGCCCGTCCTGGTGCCAGGGCACGGCCAGGCCGTCGCCGGCCGGCTTGCAGAACAGCTGGCTGCCCCACAGCACGATGTCGGGGCCGATGAGCTGCTCCACCATGTCCAGGATGTCGGGGTGCCGACACAGCTCGAGAAAGGTGGTGCTGCCGATCAGGTTGGCCGCCTGGCCCCAGGGGTTGTGCGCGCCCGACAACGCCTCGGGCCGCACGCCGGGGTTGTTGGCGATCAGCCGGTCCACCTCGGCCTGCATCGTGGCCAGCAGGTCGGCCGGCAGCCGGTAGTCGGGGATCACCAGCCCGTCGCGATGGAAACGCGCCACCTCGTCGTCGGACAGGCGGGTCTTGCGGGAGTCCATGGGCATCGCTTCCATTTTCGTCAAGAGCGGCCCAGGCCCAGGGCCACGGCTTCGGGCAGCGTCAGGCAGGCCCCTTCCAGCCGCAGCGCTTCGAAGCGCACAGGGCCCAGATGCTGCCGCAGCCAGCGCCGGGTCAGGCCCACGTCGCGGGTCAGGTCGCGGTAGAAGGCGCCGAACTGGCGCTGCCAGTGCGGCACCGCAAAGCCCATCAGGCGCGCCGCGGCTTCAGGGTGGCCGGCAAAGGCCAGCCCGCCCGGCAACAGCACCAGCGCATCGGCGGCGTAGGCCATGCGCTTGTGGTCCCAGGCGCCTTGCAGGCAGCGGCGGAAGGCGGCCAGCGCCTGGTTGCCGCGCCGCAGCTTGATCGACACCCGCCCCAGTTGCCAAGAGGACATGATGTGGCCGGTGGCATAACGGTCTTGAAGAGCGGCTTGTTCGCAGGCGGCCAGTGCGGTGGACGCTTCGTCCAGCCGACCCAGATGAATCCAGCAGCTGGCCCGGTCCATCAACCCGCTGTAGGCGTTGCGGCGGTGGCCTAGCGCTTCCCACAGCAGCTGCGCCTGGTGCGCCAGGGCCTCGCCGCGCTGGCTGTCGTCGTCGCGGTTCACCGCCACCAGGAACTGCATGCGCGTGGCCAGGGCCTCAGCCTCGCGATCACCTGCCTGCCGGGCCAGGGCCACAGCCTCGGCCAACGGCGGGTCGACGTTGGTGCGGTCGTTATGGGAGAACATCACCGCCTGCACCCGGCGCATCAGCGCGTGCGCCCGATGGCCGGCGTCGGTGGTCAAGGCCAGGGCCTGGTCGGCCAGGGTCACCGCTTCGGCTGGCGCGCCGGCCAGCACCATGGAAAAGGTCAGCAGGATGCTGCACCCGCAGCGCAGCGACGGGTCGTCCACTGCCGCCAGTGCCGCCTTCAAGGCGTGCATCACGGCCAACGGCAGGCCGGCACGGTTGTCGACCTCCCAGTGCCGGCGCAAGGCCGCGGCAATCTGAACAGCCTGCACCTGCGCGTCGCGGCCGTCGGCGGCGGCGTCCAGGATGGCGGCATACACCTGCGGCAGCTCAGCCTCGATGTCATGCAACCCGTCCAATCCACGCGCGGCCTGGTGGCGCCCGAAGTCGATCAGCCATTTCCGCAGTCGCTGACGCATGGCCGCGGCGGTGGCCGGCTCGGTGCGCTCCGCCACGAACTCGCGCACCGGCTGCAGCAGCACGTAACGATTGACACCGGAGGCGTCTCGCTGGGCCACCACCAGCGAGTGGTCGCGCAGCTGCTCCAGCCGGGTGCGCGCGCTGCGGTGGTCCAGGCCAGCCACCGCGGCCACGGTCTCGCTCAGCGCCGGGGCGGCAAAGGCCGTCAAGGCCTGCATCACCGGCACCAGCGGCGGGCTCAGTTGCTGCCAGCTCCAG
>JBJXHB010000079.1:0-11061 GCA_046160725.1 Aquabacterium sp. | reverse complement strand
CGCGGCCGGCGTGCCGGGATGCTGCGCCGACCACCAGCGGCAGTAGGCATCGGCCTCGTACAGGCTGATGTGGGTGGCCGGCGTATGCGGGTCGATGGCCACCCGGCCGTGCAGCGTGAAGGCGCTCCAGTCCAGCAGGCCGTCGCCCTCGCGGCGCCAATACAGCGGCGCCTGCACGGCCTGGTTACGCACCCAGTCCCAGCCGGCCGACAACCACCAGCGCGGGTCGCGGTAGCCGCCGTCGGCGATGAAGGCGGCGAACTCACCATGCGTGACCAGCCGGTTGGCCAGCGCATACGGCCGCAGCCAGACGTCATGCCGCGGTGTCTCGTTGTCGAAGGCGAAGCCCGCGCCGGAATGGCCGATGGCCACCCGGCCGCCTGCGGAGGGCAGGAAGCGCATGGCCACCGGCGCCACCGGCGCCAGCGGCCAACCCGGCCGGTACACCGGCTGCAGCGGGTTGCACGACAGCAGGTGCTTGAGGTCGGTGAGGATCAGCTCCTGGTGCTGCTGCTCATGCTGCAGGCCCAGCTCGACCAGGGCCGCGGCCTCGGCCGGCACCGGCTGGCGCAGCCACTGCGCCATGCGGGCATCCACGGCCTGGCGATAGGCCAGCACCTGCGCAAGCCCAGGCCGGGTGACCAGGCCCCGCTGCGGCCGCGGATGCTGGTCGCCCACGCCGTTGTAGTAGCTGTTGAACAGCACCCGGAAGGCCGGGTGATGCGGCGCGAAGCCGGGCTCGTGGCGCTCCAGCACGAAGGTCTCGAAGAACCAGGTGACATGGGCCAGGTGCCATTTCACCGGGCTGGCATCGGCCATCGACTGCGCCTGGCAGTCGGCCTCGGACAGCCCCTCGGCCAGTGCCAGGGTCTGCCCACGCACCGCGGCATAGCGCTCGGCCAGCAGGGACCGGGCATCCGGCATCGATGCGGGCGTGGGGATGGCGGACATGTTCACCTCGCAGGGAAGGGGTCAGCCCGGCAGCCGGCCGTGGGCGATGTAGCCCATGCCCCACTGCGTGGATTGGCGGTCGAAGCGCGCGCAGTGGCGCTGCACATGGTCCCAGGGCGCCCACAGGTCGGCCGCCTTGGCGTTGTAGGGGCGATTCTTGGCCCAGGCCAGCAGATTGAGTGGCCCGGTCCACCAGGGAACGAACTTCATGCCCGCCATGGCCACGCGGCCACCCGGGCGCACCTGCGACAGCAGGTTGGCCACGGCCTCGGGCGTGCGGCTGATGTCGTGCACGTAGTTGAAGAGGATGGCATCGGCGGGCTGCTCGAACCGCACGTCCTCGGCGCGGCCCAGCCGGTGCACCACCCGGCCGCCCCAGCCCTCGCGGCCGACGCGGGCCCGGGCCTGGGCGAACATCTCCGGGCTCTGCTCGAAGGCCAGCACGCGGCCGGCCGGGCCGACAGCCTCCAGCAGCAGGCCATAGCTCAGGCCGGTGCCGGCGCCGACGTCGACCACCACGTCGCCGGGTTTCAGCGCCAGCAGTGCGATGGCGCGCTCGCGCAACGGCATGGTCAGCCGGGCCGAGGCGTCATAGCCCGCGGCGCGGTGCCGGTAGCGCTGGATCGACAACTCGTTGTCGCTCATCGCGCCCATGATCTCTGGCCCCGACCTCAGGAAGCCGCCGCCGCGCGCGACGACGCATGCAGCCCGAACACGCCGATCACGATCAGCCCCGCCGACATCATCTTCAGCGCCGTGGCCGGCTCCTTGAAGTACAGGTAGCCGATCAAGGCCGTCAGCAGCGTGCCCACGCCCGACCAGACGGCATAGGTGACGCTCATGCCCAGGACCCGGATGACGCTGACGTTGAGCGCGAACGAGATGGCGTAGAAAACGAAGATCAGCACCGAAGGCGTCAGCCGCGTGAAGCCCTCGCACAGCCGCATGCAGGTCGTGCCGGCGACCTCGAACAGGATGGCGACCGACAGCACGGCCCAGGCCTGGGGCACGCTCAGCGGCGGAAGGCCCAGCACGCTCAAGCGCGGACTCGCGGGCGGGTGGGCGGCGGGCCGATGCAGATGTCGGGCATGGTCAGGCAGTCGCTGGGGGCGGCCCGGAGGTTACGGCAGCGGGCCGGCCCTGGTGATCGGGGGCAGCCCTTGCGCGGCGCCGTGGCCGTCGGCATCAGCGGGCCATCCAGCGCCGCATGACGTCGCTGGCGGCGTCCACCAGGGCCACCATCAGCAGCATCGCGCCGAGGATGGTGCAGGTCTTGCCCATGTGGAACAGGCCCATGTGGAAGGCCAGCAGCTGGCCCAGCCCGCCGGCACCGACCACGCCCAGAACCGCGGCCGCGCGGATGTTGTTCTCCCAGCGGTACAAGGTGTAGCTCATCAGCTGCGGCAACACCTGCGGCAGCGTGGCATAGACGAACACCCGCAGGTTGCCCACGCCATGGGTGCGCAGCGCGGTGCCGGGGCCGCTGGGGGCGTTCTCGATGGCCTCGGCGAACAGCCGGCCCAGCACGCCGGTGGTGTGCATGGCCAGGGCGAGCGTGCCGGCGAAGGGCCCGAGGCCCGCGGCGATCAGCAGCAGGCCGGCCCACACCAGCTCCGGTATCGAGCGCAGCGCGTTCAGCAGCAGCCGGGTGGCGCCGCGGGCGCGCGCCGCGTCGCCGTCGTACAGGCGGCTGGCCGGCAGGGCCAGCGCCAGCCCGCCCAGGGCGGCCAGCAGCGTGCCGAAGGCGGACATGGCCAGCGTCTCCCAGGCGCCGATGGCCACGCGGCGCAGGAAGGCCGGGCTGGTGTCCGGCGGGAAGAACTCGCCGATGAAGCGGCCCATGCTGCGCGCCGCGTCCAGGGACAGGAACTGCGCCCACTGCAGGTCCAGGGTCCAGAAGCTGGCCACCACCAGCACCAGCAGCGCGGCGGTGAACCAGCAGCCGCGGCAGCGCGCGCTGAACAGCGGTGGCGGCAAGCGCTGCGGCGCCGTCGCGCCGGCTGGGGAGGCGGGCGACGTCATGCGCTCACCCCAGGGCCCGCCGCAGGCCCGCGCTGACGCGGTCGGCCAGCGCCACCAGGCCGACGAAGACGGCCAGCATGGTCAGCACCTCGCCGCCATTGAACATCTTCATCGAGTTGTCCAGCTGCTGGCCCAGCCCGCCGGCACCGACGAAGCCCAGCACCACCGAGCTGCGGATGGCGCACTCCCAGCGGTAGACGGTGTAGCTGGTCAGCTCGGCGGCGTTCTGCGGCAGCAGGCCGTAGGCGAAGGCCTGCAGGCGCGAGCCGCCGTTGCGCAGCAGCGTCTGGGTGGCATGGGGCTCGCCGCTTTCCAGGATCTCGCCGTAGACCTTGCCCAGCATGCCGCCATACGTCAGGGCGATGGCCAGCACGCCGGCCGTGGGGCCCAGGCCGACCACGCGGACGAACACCAGCGCCCACACCAGCTCGGGCACGCTGCGCAGCACGATCAGCAGCCAGCGCACGGCCTGGCGCAGCAGCGTCGGCCCGCGCGCCATTCGGCCCGACAGCGCCGACACCGACAGCACCCGGGCGGACAGCACCGCCAGCGGGATGGCGATTACCAGCGCCAGGGTCATGCCGGCGGTGGCGATGGCCACCGTGCGCCAGCTCTCGCGCGCCACCATGGCCATGAACTCGGCCGAGTGGGCCGGCGGCAGGAAGCTGGCCAGGAACTGCCCGGTGACCTTGAGGTTGTCCCGCTCCAGGAAGATCCAGGGCTTGAACTCCGTGGCCACCATCAGCGGCCACAGCAGCACCGCCGCCACGCTGAGCAGGGCGACGCGCGACACCCAGGCCGGGTCGCGGCTGGGCGGGGCGGGCAGCGTCGGTGCGGTCATGCGGCTGGGTGGCGGCGCAGCGGCTCAGCGGCAGTGCATGACCACCGGTGCCGGCGGCGGCGCGGCGGCGGTGTCGGAGGCCGTCGCCGCCCCACCCAGCAGCTCGTGCTCGTGCTGGGCATACAGGGCCTGCAGGCGCTCGGGCGTCACCGCCGCGGCCTGCAGGTCGAACTGCACGCGGCCGTCGCGCAGGCCGACGATGCGCGGGAAGTGCGACAGTGCCATCGGCACGTCGTGCAGGGTGGCCACCAGCGTGACGCGCCGCGCGCGGGCCTCGTCCACCAGCGTGCGCAGCGCCAGCGCGGCGCGCGTCGGGTCCAGCGCCGACAGCGGCTCGTCGATCAGCCACAGGCGGGCCGGCGCCAGCAGCGTGCGGGCCAGGCCGACGCGTTGTCGCTCGCCGCCGGACAGCCGGTCGACCCGCTCGAACAGCTTCTCGGCCAGGTCGAAGCGGGCCAGGGCGTCATGGGCGGCTGGTATGTCGACGGGATACAGCAGCGAGCGCAGGCTGGTCCACAGCGACCAGGCCGGCAGCCGGCCGGCCAGCACCGAGGTCACCACGCGCTGCCGGGGCGGCAACGGCGGCACCTGCGGCGCCAGCAGCAGCTGCCCGCGCAACGCCTGCAGCTGGCGCCGCGGCAGCGACCAGGGGTCGATGCCATCGACCACCACCCGGCCGGCATCGGGCTTCAGCGCGCAGGCCAGGACCTGCAGCAGGGTGGTCTTGCCGGCCCCGGAGGGCCCGATCACCGCCAGCGCCTCGGCACTGGCCACCGTCAGGGCCAGGCCGCGCAGCGCCGGCGCCGCGCCAGCGCGCGCGGCCGGGTGCCGGGCGTCCAGCGCCTCGATCGAGATCTGCACCGGGTGCCCGGTATCAGATCAGCCCGGCGCTGCGGCCGGCGGCCTCCAGGCCCTTGTAGTTCTCGGCCTTGGTCGGGATGTAGCGCGTGGCCCGGTTCAACTGCAGGATCTCCTTGCCTTCCGGCGTGGCCGAGTCCAGGTCCAGCAGTGCCTTCTGCACCCTGTCGCGCATCGCGGCGGGCATGTCGGCATGCACCGACCAGTTGTAGTTGTAGTACGGGGGGGTGGTGAAGAACACGTCGACCGCCTTGGTGTCGACCTTGTTCTCGGACACGAACTTGCGCCACACGGTGATGTCCAGCGCGGCGGCGTCGACCTTGCCGCTGACCACCGAGGCGATGGTCGCGTCATGCGCACCGCTGTAGGCGATGCGGCGGAAATCCTTGTCCGGGTTGATGCCGGCGTCCAGCAGGTTGCTGCGCGGCATCAGGTGGCCCGAGGTGCTGCTCTGCGATCCGAAGCTGACCTGCTTGCCCTTCATGTCGGCCATGGTCTTGATGCCGGAGTCGGTCTTGGCAATGAAGACCGAGCGGAACTGGGTGTCTTCCTCGCGCTGCGCGATCGGCACGATCTTGCCGCCGGAGCGGATCTGCGCCTGCACATGGGTGAAGCCACCAAACCAGACCAGGTCGACCTTCTTGTTGACCAGGGCCTCGACGGCGGCGGGATAGTCGCTGACCGGGGTGAACTCGACCTTCACGCCCAACTTCTTTTCAAGGTACGTCGCCAACGGGGTGAACTTGCGCACCTGCTCGGTGGCCGCCTCCTCCGGTATGGTGGTGACGCGGAACACGGCCTGGGCATGCGCCAGCGTGCCGATGGCCACCAGCGCCAGGGTCATCAGGGCTTTCAGGGTGCGGGAGGGGGAAAGGTCGAGCATGGCGTAACTCCAGTCAGGGTTGGAACGACGAAGGACGGCACCGGCCGGTGCGACGGAAGGTCGCCGCGCATCGGCCGCAGATTACAACTCAGCCGCCATCCACCCGTGCGGCGGTCGGTCAAGCCCCGCTACAGTGAACCCGATGCCCACCATCCAAGTCGCGCCGGCGCGCTTCATCCAGCTGCATCACGAGGACCAGGAGGGTGTGCGCGCCGAGCTGCGCGCCGGCCTGGCCCTGTCGCCAGCGCGGGTTTCTCCCAAGTATCTGTACGACCCGCTGGGGTCGCGGCTGTTCGACGCCATCACCGAGCTGCCGGAGTACTACCCGACCCGCACCGAGGCCGCCATCTTCGCGGCGCACGGGCCGGCGATGGCCGCCGCGGTGCACGCGGCGGTCGGCACGGACTTGACCTGGATCGACCTGGGCGCGGGCGATGGGGCCAAGAGTGCGCGGCTGTTTCCGCTGATGCGGCCGCGCCGCTATGTGCCGGTGGACATCTCGGTGGCCTATCTGCGCGACGGCGTGACGCGCCTGGCGCGGGAGCATCCCGGCATCGAGATGGTGGGCCTGGGGCTGGACTTCTCGCAGCGCCTGCAGCTGCCGGCCGAGCTGCCGGGCGGCCCGGCCGTGGTCTTCTACCCCGGCTCCAGCATCGGCAACTTCGCGCCGCAGGATGCGCTGCGCCTGATGCGCGAGGCGCGCGAGGCCAGCGGCGGCGGCGCGCTGCTGATCGGCGTCGACCTGGTCAAGGCTAGCGACATCCTGGAGCCGGCCTATGACGACGCGCTGGGGGTGACGGCGGCCTTCAACCTCAACCTGCTCAAGCACGTGAACGCCCTGATCGGCGCGGACTTCCACGTCCGTGACTGGGCCCATGTGGCCTTCTTCAACACCGCCGAGTCGCGCATCGAGATGCATCTGCAGGCGCGGCGTGATGTCACGGTGTCGTTCGACGGCGGGCAGCGCGCCTTTGCCGCCGGCGAGCGGATGCACACCGAGAACTCGTACAAGTGGACGCTGCCCGGCTTCAAGGCCCTGCTGCACGACGCGGGCTGGCGGGATGTGCAGCACTGGACCGACGAGCGGGGATGGTTTGGGGTGTTCCTAGCGCTGGCCTGATGTGACTGCGCGGCAAGGGCCAGCGCGTCGCTGCTGCGCTCAGGCCGCTTCGAGCTCCACGCTCACGCGCCGCCCGAGCGACGTCGCGATGTTCACCAGAGCATCGAGCGAGAACCGCGACACGCGCCCGCGCAGCAGATCGTTGATGCGTGGCTGAGTGACACCGCAGCGCTCGGCCGCTTCGATCTGTTTCCAGCCCTTGGCCTGGATCAGCTCGGCGAGCTGGCGCATCAGGTCCGCCCTGGCCTGCAGGTTGGCCGCCTGCTCGGGCGTGTCGGCCAGGGCGTCCCAGACGCTGGCGTAGGTCTTGTCTCGCTTCTTCATCAACGCCCTCGCATCAGTTCGGTGTATCGACTTCTCGCAATCTCGATGTCCTGCTTGCTGGTGGCCTGGGTCTTCTTCTGGAAGGCGTGCAGCACGTAACCGGCGTCCTGTCTCGCGTCCTCTGGGAAATCGCGCAAGCACGCCAGCGAGTTGCCCAGGAAGGTGATCGCCTTCATGGCGTGACTATACTGAAATGGATATATCCTCGCAACTTGACTCGGCATGAGCCGCCCGCTCGGATGGCTTGCAACTGCGGCGCACCGGCGCCGTGAACCGCACCGGGTTTCGTGGAGGCCAGTTTGCGTGACTTGGACCATAGCGATCTGTTGAATCTGGCTGCCGGTGGTTCGGATTTGTTGTCCGATCTCGACAGCCCCCGCAGGGGCCGCAGGGGCGCAGGGGCCGCAGGGGTCCCCGGGTTGGGCCAAGTGCTCATGCTTTAAGCCCCGTGCCGAGGATCGCAGGGCACCCGGACCGCAGGGCCGGGCGCCGGACTCTGGCTGCCAAGCCCGCCGGCCCGGGCCTTGCCGCGCCAATGCGTCAAGCGAAACGACAGCGGACATCCCGACACACCGCAGACAGCCCGAAGGCGCCGCCCGAACAAGCGTCCCTGAAGGCAATCGGGTACGACGCCATGGCCACGTGGCGGCACAGGACCTGCCGATGAGCTACGACGTGTCGCGCTCCTTCATCAGCGCCTGAAGCTGAGCCCGCAGCGAACGTCTCCCCTGCGCATTCGTCGACCGGTAGGCCGCCAGCGCGAGATCGAGAAAGGTCTGCTCGGCAGGGCTGAGCACGGCCGCCGCGCGTTCCTCGTCGAGCCAGCCCGATGGCTTGCCGCAGGCGGCCTCGATCTGCCGCGCCAGCTTGTCGCCGATCGGCCGCGCGGACTTGACCTGGCTCCACATGCTGGGCGAGACCTGCAGCAGGGCCGCGAAGGCCTGCTCCAGCCCCTTCGGTGACCCGCCGCCGGCTACCGCGCGCTCGGCGAAGTCCTGGAACAGGGCCAGGGCATTGCGCCTTCTGGCAACAGTGAGGTTGGACACGCGCCGCGCTCGATCCACAACAAGGGGGAAGAACATTCTCGCAGGGGGTTGACGGCTGCGTAAAGACTCTTTACAGTCCGCCCCGAATCGACCCACCGAGCCAGACCGTGAAGACACACCGCGCCCATTGGACCAACCCACCCACACAGGGCCGGGGTGTGGTCGCACGCGTTGCGCTGGGCCTTGCCTCAATAGGCGTCGGCCCACGCGGCAGCGCCCAGGGCCCATCGATTCCGGGTGAAGGACACGCAGGACACCACTAGTTCGCGCGCACCTTCCCACTCTGTACGCAGAGGCCCGGATGCCGAAAGGATCCGGGCCTCTTTCTTTGTTCGATCGCTTTTCTGATCGCCCCACTTCGGGTGTGCCCCTGCACTCCGTGGCCACGCCGACAGGTGTTGGTGGCCCGGGATGTGCGCGGTCCAGGGCCTGGCCCCGTGCAGCGAGACACCACATCCGACGGGATTCTCGCGCAGGGACACAGCCGAAGTGCGTGCGACAGAACAACCATCGTGCCGGTCAAACCGGCCGCCGAAAGGATCGCGCCTGGGCTGAGTGGCCCGGGCACACACGAATCTGCTGAGGAAGGCGAGAGCCGAAAGGCCAGGGGATCGGGCCTCGTTGCAACGTGAGGTTCTCCCCGCTGGTGGGCGATGCCCGGGTCCGCCCGTTGGTGTCGTCCATGCCGGACCGCCCGAAGCTGCAGACGAACAACGACTGAAACCGTTGTTCAAGGCGGGCACAACCCCCCGCTGCAAGTCCTGGTATTGAAACCCAGAAGCTGGTCGAAAGACCACGCCGGACGTGGGACGTTGCACGGCTGCCGCAAGGCAGCGGGGCACCGGCCCATCAGCGGCGGCCGCTTGTGCCGCGAGCAAGCGGGGCATGGCGCCCATGGCCAGCCGAGACGGCCTTCATCGCCCGGCGCGAAGCCCCTTGCGGGGTTGCGCAACCCGGCGAACCGAAGACGGCCTCGGCACACCCTGGTGCCCCAGCCCTGGCATTCGCGGTCCGCGGCTGCTGCTGTACGGCACCTACACCGTCACCAGACCACCCCACGCATCCCACAACCGGAGAACACCATGAAGATGCTCAAGCGTGTCACTGTGAAGAAGAACGAACGCGGCCTGCTGCTGCGCAATGGCGATTTCGAGCGCGTGCTGCAGCCCGGCACGCATTGGCTGGTCGCGCCGATGGACGATCTGAGCGTGAAGATCTTCGCGCTGGAGCAAGCCGCGTTCACCCATGGCCTGGCCGACTACCTGCTGGCCCGCGAGCCCGCGGTCGTGGCCGCGGAGTTCCTGCGCGTGGAACTCACCGAGAACCAGGTCGGCCTGCGCACCGAGAACGGCGCGCTGGTCGAGGTGATGCCGCCGGGTACCCGGCGCCTGTACTGGAAGGGCATCGTGGCGGTGGATGTCGAGGTGATCGAAATCGCGGAGTCGGCCGAGGTGCCGGCGCCGGTCCTGTTGCGTTTGCTGCAGTCGCAGCAGCGCCAGCCTGCGGTGGCGGGCCTGTCCGGCGTGCTGCAGGTGCAGGTGCCCCGTCACGGTGCCGGCATCCTGTCGACCTACGGCAAGGTCGAGCGCCTGCTGGAGCCGGGGTCCTACGCGTTCTGGAAGTTCAAGCGCCCGGTGGCGGTGGAGATCGTGGACCTGCGGCTGCAGACCATCGAGGTCTCGGGGCAGGAGATCCTGACCCGCGACAAGGTGGCGCTGCGCCTGAACCTGTCGGCCACCTGGCGGTTCAGCGACGTGCAGCTGGCCTACGGGGAACTGCAGCAGCCGGCGGAGTACCTGTATCGCGAGCTGCAGCTGGGGCTGCGCGCGGCCGTGGGCACCCGTTCGCTCGACGAACTGCTGGAAAACAAGACGGTGATCGACGAGATCGTGACCACCCAGGTCAGCACCAGGCTCGCGGACTACGGGATGCAGCTGGTCGGCGTGGGCGTGAAGGACATCGTGCTGCCCGGCGCGATGAAGACCATCTTGGCGCAGGTGGTGGAGGCGGGCAAGGCGGCCGAGGCCAATGCGATCCGGCGTCGCGAGGAGACCGCGGCGACGCGATCGCTGCTCAACACCGCCAAGGTGATGGAAGGCAGCCCCGTTGCGCTGCGCATGAAGGAACTCGAGACGCTGGAACGTGTGGCCGAGCGCATCGACAAAATCACCGTGTTCGGCGGCCTGGACCAGGTGCTCAACGGGCTGGTGACGCTGAAGGGCTGAGTCATCCCTCGACCATCAAGGAAACATCATGGAAATAGGCCACATCCACGAAGACAGCCCCGGCGGCGTGCCGCTGAAGATGTGGACCCACGGCGTGCCGGTCGAGGACGCGGCGCGGCGCCAGTTGGCCAACGCGGCGCGCCTGCCGATCGTCCATCCGCACGTTGCGGTGATGCCGGACGTGCACTTCGGCATCGGCGCCACCGTGGGCTCGGTGATCCCGACCCTCAAGGCCATCATCCCGGCCGCGGTGGGCGTGGACATCGGCTGCGGCATGATCGCCTGCAAGACCACGCTGACGGCCGAGGACCTGCCAGACAACCTGGGCCCGCTGCGCTCGGCCATCGAGCGCGCGGTGCCGCACGGGCGCAAGCCCGGCGGCCACGACCCGGGTGCCTGGCAGAAGCCTCCTGGCGCGGTCAACACCGCCTGGGCCGAGCTGGATCCGGAATTCACCGAACTCTGCCGCGACTACCCCAAGCTGGAAAAGACCAATCACCTCAAGCACCTGGGCACCCTGGGCACCGGCAACCACTTCATCGAGGTTTGCCTGGACGAGGCCGGCTTCGTGTGGTTCATGCTGCATTCGGGCTCGCGCGGCGTGGGCAACTTCATCGGCACGATGTTCATCGAACTGGCCAAGCAGGACGCGATTCGCAACAACGCCAACCTGCCGGACCGCGACCTGGCCTACTTCGAGGAGGGCAGCCGCTACTTCGGTGACTACGTGCGCGCCGTGGGCTGGGCCCAGCGCTTCGCCGCCACCAACCGCGAGCTGATGATGCGGCGCG
>JBJXHB010000078.1:0-14755 GCA_046160725.1 Aquabacterium sp. | reverse complement strand
CGGCTCGTTGCCGTAGTCGAAGAACATCAGCTCGCCGGTGATCTCGTCGACCTTGGCATGGGCGCTGATCTTGCCGCCGGTGCTGCGGATGGCGGCCTGCCGGCCCAGCGTCTGCAGCGTGACGGGGTCGATCTCGTAGGCGTCGCCGCTCATGTACCAGAGCGCCAGCACGCGGCCGGCATGGCCGACCAGGTCGGTGTTGGCGCTGTCCTTGAGCGGCCGGTCGTCGCGGCCGACCAGCGTCTCGCGGATGCCCCAGTGCGTGGCCCGACCGGCCGACTCCTCGGCCGCGAAGGCCTCGGTGCGCACCCAGCGGTTGCGCACCGTCAGCGCACCGTCGCGGAAAAGCGCGGCGTGGACCATGCCGTCGCCGTCGAAGGGGTGGTAGCGGCCGTTGGGCGCATAGCGCGGGTTGGGGCCGGCGCGCAGGTACACGCCGTTCAGGTCGCGCGGGATGGCGCCCTTGAGCAGCGGTAGGTCGGTCAGCACCGACTCGTCGGCGACTGGCGCAAACGGGCCGGTCAGCAGCGGGCCGAAGTCGTCGCCGAAAGGGGCCAGGTCGTCGGGGCGGGTGGGGGCGTTCATGGCGTCGGTCCTGATGGAGGCGATATGGCGGGCGCAGGGGCGGGCGCAGCGGCAGGCAGGGCGGCCGGCCGGCCGCCGAACATCCGCGGCCGGAAGATCGGTGTGCGCGCCGCGTAGGCGGCATAGCCCGGCTTGCGGCGCAGCAGGTAGGCGTCGGTCATGGCGGTGGCCGAGCCGGCGTTCATCATGTGCAGCGTGTAGGCGCTGCAGGCCAGGCCCAGCCAGCCCCAGGGATGCGCCAAGCCGAACAGGCCCCAGGCGCACCACATCATGGCCTCGCCGAAGTAGTTGGGATGCCGGCACTGGGCCCACAGCCCGCTGTCCAGCACACGGCCGTGGTTGGCAGGGTCGGCGCGAAAGCGCGCCAGCTGTGCGTCCGCGCCGGCCTCGAAGACGAAACCGACGAACCACAGCGCGGCCGCCGCCAGCTCCAGCGCGCCGACCGGGCCCGGCACGGACAGTGCCCATACCAGCGGCAGCGACCAAAGCCCGACCATCACGCCCTGGGTCAGGAAGACCTGGAACAGGCTCCACCACCACCAGGCCGCGCCACTGCGCTGGCGCCAGCGAACATAGCGCTTGTCCTCACCCATCGGCAGGTTGCGCCAGGCCAGGTACAGCGCGCAGCGCAGGCCCCACAGGCCGAGCAGGCCCAGCACCAGCAGGCTGCGCGGGCTGGTGTCCGCGCCCAGCCGCCACCACACGGCGGCGGCAAACACCATCACCGCCACCGAATAGGCGATGTCCATGATGCTGGTGTCGCGCCGGGCCAGGCTGAGCAGCCACACCAGCAGCAGCAGCGACGCCATCGCAAAGGCACCGGCGAACAGCGCGTCGAATCGCATCAGCCCCGGCACCAGCCATGCCAGGCCGCCCAGCAGCAGGGGCAGCAGCGGCCACACACGGTCCGACGCGCGCAACGGCCAGACGTTGTGGCGCGGCTGCAGCAGCAGCCAGGCGACCGCGATGGCGGACCAGGCCAGCCAGGGCAGGGCGGCGCTGGTCGTCAGCGTCATGCGGACGGCGCCGAGGGCGTCATGGTGGACTGCGCCGGGAGCTTCATGGCGGACTGCGCCGCAGGCGTCATGGCGGACTGCGCCGCCATTGCAGCCGGTGGTGGCGTGCAATGGTGGTGCCGGGCAGGGTGTCGCTGGCCGACAGCGTCAGCGTGCCGTCCGTTGCGAACTCGACGTTGCGGACCTGCTCGGTACCGACGAAGTTGGGGTTGAGCGCCAGCGTCACCCGGTGCACCACCTGCGCGCCCGTCGGCAGCTGCGGCCCGCGGCTGAACACATACGGCCCGGCGTACTGGAAGAAGCTCTCGAAGGCCACCAGCCGCTCGCGCTCCGGCGCCGAGCGCACGCTCTCGCTGGACAACGGCGGGCGGCCGGCGCGGCTGATGCAGGCGTTCATCCAGCCGTCGGTCGAATACACGATCAGCCCCTGCGCATCGGCGCCGAACGGCAGCGTGGGCGGCCGGCCATCGCCGTAGGTGATGGCCCAGCGCACCAAGTGCCAGGCGCCGAGCAGGGGGTTGTCGGGGGTCATGGGCGGGCTGCCTGTTCGGCCGTGGTGGACACAGCCGGCATCATGGCCCGCCAGCGGCGGCTGGCGCTGTCGCCGTGGTGCCGCGCCAGCCAGCGAGCCGCGCCTGGGCGGCCTGGAACTGCGCCGCCAGCTGGTCGACCACCACGGCCACCGGCTCGACCGCATCGATGGCGCCCACGCCCTGCCCCGCGGCCCAGACATCCATCCACTTCTTGGCCGCGATGGCGGTGTTGCTGTTGTAGTTGCGCTCGGGCGCGGCGGGCAGGCGGTCCGGGTCCAGGCCGTTGGCGCGCAGCGAGGGGCGCAGCCAGCTGGCGGGCGTGCCGGTCAGGCCGGCCGAGACGATGAGGTCGTCCATGCTGCTGTCGACCAGCATCTGCTTGTAGGCCGGCGCGGCCATGCTCTCGGCGGTGGCGATGAAGCGCGTGCCCATGTAGACATAGTCGGCGCCGGCGGCCAGTGCGCCGGCCACACCCCAGCCGTCGGCAATGCCGCCGCCGACGACGATGGGCCCGTCGAAGAAGGCCCGCACCGCGCTGACGAAGGCAAAGGGGTTGAGGCTGCCGGTGTGGCCGCCGGCGCCACTGCACACCAGCGCCAGGCCGTCGGCACCGGCGTCCACTGCCTTCTTCGCCAAGGTCAGGTTGATGACGTCCGCGAAGACCTGGCCGCCGTAGTCGCGCACCACATCAATGGCGGGTTTCGGGCTGCCGAGCGCGGTGACCACCACCGGCGGGCGGTAGCGGGCCACCAGGGCCAGGTCCTGCGGCAGCCGCTCGTTGGAGCGGTGGGTCACCAGGTTGGCGCACCAGGGCGCGACGCGGCCCGGGCCGAGTTCGTCGGCGGCCTGCCGCAAGCCGTCGGTGATGCGGCGCATCCAGTCGTCCAGAACCTCGATTGGCCGTGCGTTGGGCGTCGGAAAGGCGCCGACGATGCCGGCACGGCACGCGGCCACGACCAGCTCGGGCCCGGAGATCAGAAACATCGGCGCCGCGAACACCGGCAGGCGCAGTGGCGCCAGCGCGGGGCGTGCCCGCGAGGTGCCCGCTGCCGGTGCAGGCGTTGCGGCCACCACGGTCACTCCGACGCCTTGAAGCCGGACAGCCGCACCGCCTCGGCCCAGCGCCGCGACTCGGCCTGCATGAAGCTGGTCAGCTCCAGCGGCGTCGACGGCAGCGGCTCGAAGTCCATCGCGCGCCACTGGTCGCGGATGGTGGTGCTGTTCAGCGCCTTGACCAGCTCGGCATTGAGCCGCGTGACCAGCGCATCCGGCGTGCCGGCCGGCGCCACCAGCGCGGCCCAGATGAAGATCTCCAGGTCCGCAAAGCCCTGCTCGCGGAAGGTGCCGACCTGGGGCATCAACGCCGAGCGTGTCGGGCTGGTCACGGCCAGCACCCGGACCTTGCCGGCATCCAGGTGCGGCTTGACGGCCAGGCGCGGCAGGAAGGCCGCGTGCACCTGCCCGCCGACGAGGTTCTGCACCGCCGGCGGTGTGCCGTTGAACGGCACATGCACCATGTTCAGCCCGGCGCGCTGGTTCAGGATCACGCCGGCAAAGTGCGACGAGTTGCCGGCGGTGAAGGACGCGAACGACACCTTGTCGCCCTGCGGCCTGGCCCAGGCGATGAACTCGGCCAGGTTGCTGGAGGGCACCTTCTCGGCGTTGACCGCCATCACCATGGCCGAGCCCAGGAAGTTGGTCACCGGCCTGAAGCTCTTCTCGGCGTCATAGGGCAGCTTGCTGAAGGTGTGGGGGTTGATCGTGAGCATGCTGGTGTTGGCCAGCAGCAGCGTGTAGCCGTCGGGCGGCGCCTGCAGCAGGGCCTGCGCCGCGACCAGCCCGGCGCCGCCGGGCTTGGCCTCGACCACCAGGGGCTGGCCGGTCTGGGCCCGGAACACCTCGCCCACCTGGCGCAGCGCGGTGTCCAGCGTGTTGCCGGGGGCGAAGGGCACGATCACCCGCACCGGTCGGTCCGGGAATGCCTGCGCCTGCGCGGCCGGGGCCAGCAGGGTCGACGACAGCGGCAGCGCGACCAGCAGGGACAGCACGGCGCGGCGGACGGGATGGTGGGTCATGCGGAGACTCCTTGATGGGTGGCCGTTCGCAGCAGCCGGTCCAGGCACTGCGCCAGTTCGGTCGGTTGCTCCCAGGGCAGCAGATGGCCGATACCGGGCATCAGGGTCAAGGTCGCACCGGGGATCAGGCCGGCCATCTCGGCGCTGGCATCGGGCGGCACCAGGTTGTCGGCGGCGCCGCCGATGATCTCGGCGGCCAGCGCCAGGCCCGGCAGCAGCGGCCGCTGGTCGATGCGGTTGGCGGCGGCCTGCTGCTGGCGCAGCGCATCGTCCAGGCCCACGGCGAGCATCGCGGCGCGCACCGGCGTCAGCAACGTGGTGTCGTCCTGGCGCCCGGCGCTGGCCAGGTGTGCCGACAGCATGGTGGCGAAGGCGCTGAAGTCCCGCGCCATCGCCGCCATGGCGCGGCGTCGGTTCTGCGCGCCTGCCTCGGTGTCCGCGCGCGCCGAGCTGCAGATCATGCCCAGGCCCTGCACCGGCCGCGGCGCCGTGGCCAGCATCTGCAAGGCGACATAGCCGCCCATCGAATAGCCGGCCAGCACCAGCGGCTGCGCGGCCGGCAGGTCGGCCAGCGCGGCCCAGCAGTGCGCCGCCATGTCGGCGATGCGGGCGGGGCCGCGCACGTCGGCCACGCGCACGTCCGCATCCACCCGCAGCGCCGCACGCGCGGCATCGAACACCGCCGCGGTGTTCATCATCCCGGGTATCAGCAGCAACAGCGGTTTCATCGCGGACGCACCATCTCGGGCCGGGCCGGCGCCGGCATCACCGCCAGCGCTCCATCACGGCGCGGCTGACAAAGGTGGCATGGAACCCATGGGGCACGCGGCGCGGCAGCAGCGCCCGCGCCACCGGGCCGCGGCCGAACTCGCGGCCGCGCGCGTCGAACACCAGCACCTCGGACCGCAGGGCGTCCGGGTTCCAGGCGATCGTCACCACGTAACCGTTGTCCTCGTCGTCGAAGCTGTCGGCGCCGGCGTCGCGGGGCGCGAAGGCTGGCTCGTTGTAGAACCAGTCCGGCCCCTCGCTGAAGGCCTGGTAGCCGCCGGTGGCATGGTTGAACTTGGCCAGGCCGGTGAAGCGCGGCTCCTCGTGGCCGCCGTGCGGAAACAGCAGGTGGTAGCTGTAGCGGGTGCGCAGCCCCTGGCGCGCCATGTTGATGACCGGGAACTCGCTGTTCAGCACGTCCTCGATCACCCGCTCCCGGGTCTGGCCGGTGCGCAGGTCGAAGCGCCATTCATAGAGCCAGAAGTCGCGCTGGCGATGGTGGATGGTGCGCTCCAGCCGCCGTGCGTCCAGGCTGCCATCGTCGTGCAGGTGGTTGCGGTAGGGCGTGCCCACCATCACCACCTCGTCGCCCTCCTCCCAGGCGTTGACCACATGCAGCATGTAGGCCGGCCGGGCCTCGAACCAGCGCATCTCGCTGGCCTGGCCGTAGCGCGGGATCAACCCGAAGCGCGTCGGCATCTCGGGATGAAACTGCAGCTTGTAGCGCCCGATGGCCCGTGCCTGCTCGTCCAGCAGCAGCGGGAAGTCGTGCAGGATGGTCCAGTTGGGCGTCACCGCCATGTCATGCGGCAGGCGCGGGCCCGGCAGCGGAATGTCCACTGCATGGCGCGGCTGGCGGTCCGGACCGACCACGCCATAGCGCATGTAGGGCGGCTTCACGTCATAGTCGAACCACAGCAGTTCGCCGGTGCGCTCGTCGGGCCGGGAATGAGCGGAGATGCGCGGCAACGCGCCCTCGTCCACCGGGCCCAGCGTCTGCAGCGTCAGCGGATCCACCGCATAGGGCAGGCCCGATCGGTACCACATCGAGATCAGCCGCCCGGCGTGGTACTTGACGTCGGTGTTGCTGGTGTTCTTCAGCGGCTCGTCCGGGCGGTCGGCGCGGGCCCGCTCTTTGAGGCCCTTCCACCGCGGACCACCGACGGCGCGCTCCTCGGACAGCGCCCGGGTCCGGACCCAACGGTTGCGGTAGCCGATACGGCCGCGGTCGAAGTGCAGCCCATGAAGCATGCCGTCGCCGTCATAGGCGTGGTAGCGCCAGTCGGGCGGGTAGAAGGCGTTCGGGCCGTTGCGCACGTACAGCCCGTTCAGGTCGGCCGGGATCGTGCCCTCGATCACCTCCAGCCGCTCGATGTCGAGCTCGTCGGCCACCGGTGCGTTGTTGCCGGACAGCGCCGGGATCTCATGGACAGGCAGGTCGTCGATCTTCATGCGGTCGGCTCCGGCTGGTGGGCAGACGTTGAGCCGGTGCATGGCCATCGGCACGGCACCGGCCGCGTCGCCGGAGTATGGCGGCGCACCCGCGGCCCGCGCCAGCCGGGCTTTCGATAGCCGCCGGCGGCAATGTCCTTGCAATTGGCGCGACGGTATGGGCGCAACCGCGCCGCACCAAGAAAGAGGCCGGCTCGAGAGCCGGCCTTTTGCTGTCAGCGGGTGTCGCGGCGGTCAGACCACCACGACCGCCGACATCACTTCAGGTGCGCGTTGATCTTCTTGGTCATCTCGAACATCGAGACCTGCGCGGCGCCCAGGATTTCCTTCATCTTGGCGTCGGCGTTGATCATCGTGCGCTTGACCTTGTCCTGCAGGCCATTCTTCTTGATGTACTCCCAGACCTTCTTGGTCACCTCGGTGCGCGGCATTGCCTTGTCGCCGATGACGGCGGCCAGAGCGGCGCTGGGGGTCATGGCCTTCATGAACGCGGCGTTCGGCGTGCGCTTCTTGGCCGCCTTCTTCGCGGGGGCCTTCTTGGCCGGTGCGGCCTTCTTGGCGGGCGCCGCCTTCTTGGCCGGTGCGGCCTTCTTGGCGGGTGCCGCCTTCTTCGTTGCGGCCTTCTTGGCCGGTGCGGCCTTCTTGGCGGCGGCCTTCTTGGGTGCCGCCTTCTTCGCAGCCTTCTTCGCAGTTGCCATGTGAATTTGCTCCGATCGTGGATGGATGGACTTGCCGGTGTGCGGGCGGGGGCGTTTGGGCTCTCGTTTCTCTCGCAGCACCTGCGGGCGCGATGGTACTGCGCTGATATGCCGCTGAGAAGCGGTTTTCCCTCGTGAAAACGCGTTTTCGCCCTCGTGGAGACCGGTTTTGTCGTGGCGGGACATCACCCGCGTCGCCGAGCTGCATGGCACGGCACCGGGACGCGCCGCGCAACCGCTGCGATGCAGAGCCCGCGCGACAGCGCTATGCTGGCGTGATGAAGCTCATCGTGCGCTGGTTGCTCCTGGCCGCTGCCCTGCTCCTGGTGGCGCATCTGTATGCCGGCGTGCAGGTGGCCGGCTTCGGCGCGGCACTGGCGGCGGCATTGGTCCTGGGACTGCTGAACACCCTGGTGCGGCCGCTGCTGGTGCTGCTGACCCTGCCGGTGACCCTGCTGACGCTGGGGCTGTTCCTGTTCGTCATCAACGCGCTGATGTTCTGGGCCGCGGCCGGCCTGCTGCCGGGCCTGAACGTGCAGGGCTTCGCGGCGGCGCTGATCGGATCGCTGATCTACAGCCTGTGCGGCATGGTCATCGACGTGGCCATGGAGCGCGTCTTCGCCTCGCGCGGTGCCTGACCGGCGACGGTGCGCCTAGGCACCTCCGCAGCCCTCAGGGCTGGTCCGGCTGGCGGTCGCCGCGACGAGTCTCGCCTCGCAGCTCGGCCATCAGGTCCCGGCGCTGGACCAGCAGCTGACGCAGTCGCGCATCGATCACCGACGACTCGACGAAGTCGTGGTCGGCCGAGCGCCGGGCCAGCTCCTGCCCGGCGCGCAGGCGGTCGATGGCGCCGTTGATGTCACCCAGCGCGGCATGGGACTCGGCTAACGCGCGCACCGCTCGCAGCATCAGGCCCTGCGCCTGAGCGCACTGCGCCAGCAGCGTCCAGGCCGCGGCATCGGCCTTGTGCTCGACCAACCAGGTCTGCAGGGCCTCGATCTGGGCTCGCAGCTGTGGCGTCGGCTGCCCAGCCTGCTGCGACACCGCCAGCTCGACCTGCGCCCCCAGCAACAGGCCGGCACGGGTGCCGTCGCGCTCGTAGCGGGTGGACAGCCTCAGCGCCCTGGGCAGGTCGCGCGACGCCAGCGCCACCTGGGCACCCAGCATGGCCAGCACGCGCTGCGCGGCGGTCTCGCCGGAACGGCGAGACCCATCCAGGCGCGCCTGGAGGGCGCCGAGCGTACGGTCGGCCCGCTCGGCCTCGCCCAGCATCAAACTGGCCAGCGCCGCCGCATACAGCGCGCCCAGGGCGGTGTCGTCGTCGGCCGCGCCGGCATGGGCCTCACCGTCCTGCAGGTGCCGCAGGGCCTGCGCCGACGGGTCCATCAGCACCCGGGCCCGCGCCTGCATCAGCACATGCTCGGCCCGCGGCTTTGGCAGCGCCACACTGCCGCGGGAGGACACCAGCAGCCGTGCCTCGCCCTGGCGCTCCGTGGTCAGTGGATGGCTGCGCAGATAGGGGTAGTTGCCGCTGTCGTTGAGCCGGTAGGCCTGGTCCAGGCGCTCGAACATGCGGACCATCCCCAGGCCGGAGTAGCCGGCCGCGGACATCAGCGCAAAGCCGTTGCGGTCGGCCTCACGCTCCATGTCGCGCGAGAAATTGAGCTGGGCCTGCGCAGCCACGGCCTGGCCGCCCTGGATGGCCGCATTGGCCACGTCGGCATTGCCGCTGCGCGAGGCGGCCAGGATGCCCAGCAGCACGGTCGCGAGACCGATCATGCTGGCCCGGCTGGACACGCCGATCATGCGGGCGATGTGGCGCTGCGTCACATGTGACAGCTCGTGCGCCAGCACCGACGCCAGCTCGTCCTGCGTGGCGCTGACCGCAATCAGCCCATAGTGGATGCCGACGAACCCGCCCGGTAGCGCGAAGGCGTTGACGGCACGGTCGCGCACCAGAAATGCCTCCCAGGCGAAGGCATCGTTTACGTCGGGCGTGATGTCGCCACGGACACGCGCGGCCTTGACCAAGGGCTGCCACAGGGCCTGCAGGTAGTCCACCAACAGCGGGTCGTCCGCATAGTCCGGGTCGCGCCGGATGTCGCGCATCACCTGCTCGCCCAGGCGGCGCTCGGTGGCGACGTTGAAATCGTCGCTGGCCGCCTCGCCCAGCGAGGGCAGGCGCACCTGGGCCGCGACCGGCATCGGCAGGACCATGCCGAGCGACACGGCCAGCAGCACGGCGGCGCGGATGCGGCGCAGCCGCGGGCGGACAGGTGCAAGGCTCATGCTCTTATCATCGCACCGGCATGTTTCCGCCATGTAAGGCGGCAGCGACGCCGACCATGAGCTCTCCACTGACCCACTTCGACGCCCAAGGCCAGGCCCACATGGTCGACGTGGCCGGCAAGGCCGCCACCCATCGTGTGGCCCGCGCGGCGGGCAGCATCCGCATGCAGCCGGCGACGCTGGCGCTGATCGCCCAGGGACGTGCGGCAAAGGGCGACGTGCTCGGCGTGGCCCGCATCGCGGCCATCCAGGGTGCCAAGCGCGCGGCGGACCTGATCCCGCTGTGCCACCCACTGGCATTGACGCGCGTGGCGGTCGATTTCGAGCTGGACGAGCCGGCAGCCGCCGTGCATTGCACGGCGCAGGTCGAGACCGTCGGCCCGACCGGCGTCGAGATGGAGGCGCTGGCAGCGGTTCAGGTGGGCCTGCTGACGATCTACGACATGTGCAAGGCGGCCGACCGCGGCATGGTGATGACCGACGTGCGCGTGCTGGAAAAGAGCGGCGGTCGCAGCGGCCACTACCGGGCGCCGGCCGACGGCGGCACGACACCTAGCGCGTGAAGTCACGCCAGTGGTAGGCCTGCTTTGGCGGGTCGCATTGGAACGGCGGTGCCGCAGGGGTGAGGTCACAGGCAGCGAAGAAGTCGCTGGCGTCGGGGTTCCTGAACTCGCGCAGGCGCTGCGCCAGCCAGCGCGCCTGGTCCTCGCGGCCGGTGGCGGCCAGGGCATCGGCCCAGGCGATCATCAGGCGCGTATCCAGCAGATAGTGCGGCGCCCGTTGCAAGGCCAACGCCAGGTCGCCGCCGGCACCGCTGGTGGCGGCCGCGTAGTCCGCATGGTGGTCGTACAGCACGCTGCGCTGCCCCCGCTGGATGCGCTGCTCCAGGGATGCAGCCCCCGACGGCGGCGAGAAGATCACCACCACGCTTCGGTAGTCGGCCGCGGCGGCCAGGCCACCGAGGACCAGCACGGCCCCTGCCAGCATGCCCAACCCGCTACCCCGAGCCGGGGATCCTGCTTCAGCAACCTTGGCCGGGCGACCGAGCGCGAAACCCCAGGCCCAGGCCGCAGGCAGCAGGAAATAGGCGTACCACAGCGGATATTCGAACTGGCTGTGCACACCGATCATCAGCACCATCATCAAGGCGGCGCGTGCAGCTGGCGCTGCAGCGTCGTCGCGCGCCGAGGCCCGGGTCCACGCCTGCACCAGGGCCAGGCAAAGCGCCGCCAGCACCGCCAGGCCCAGCGGCAGCCCCAGCTCGACGATCAGCTGCAGCGGCAGGTTGTGGGTATGGTCGAAGAAGGCAACCGGCCGCCCCGGGAAGGCGGTCAAGGTCCAGGCCATGTTGAACTCGCCGAAACCCACGCCCAGCCACGGATGCTGGGCGATCAGCGCCAGGGTGTTCGACCAGATGCCGAAGCGCGAGCTGGAGATGTCGCCACCGACGCGGGCGGCGACGCCGAAGGCCTGCGCGCCGTCGCCGGACCAGTGGCTCATCGCCAGCACGCCGGCCGCGTAGATAAACGGGCTGGCCATCAGCAGCAGGCGTGACAGGCGCTGCAGGCGGCGGTCGGCCCACCCCCAGCCCGCCAGCACTGCCACGCCGACCATGCCGGTGCGCGAAGCCGTCAGCACCACGGCCAGTACCAGTGCCACGACGGCCGCGGCGGTCACGGACCGCCCGAGCCAGCCCAGCTCACGCAGGGCGATGGCGGCGATCACCGCCCAGATCAACACGCTGCTGAGCTGGTTGGGCTGGCGCAGATTGCCGATCGCGTGGTCGGACTGGCCCGAGCGGGCGATCCAGTTGCCGTCGGCCCAGTCCGGCTGGAACACCTGCACCCCGGCTACCACGGCGCTCAGAAGGCCGGCCAGAAGCAGGCCGGCGGCAAACCAACCGAACCGGCGGTCCGCATCGGCGCGCACGGCGGCATCGGCGCCGGCAGCCGCCATCAGGGCCGCTGCGGCCAGCAGGGCCAGGGCGGACAGGGCCAGCGCGGCCGGCAGCGCACCCAGGCCCCAGGAGCCCAGCACACCCACGGCAGTCGCGCCCAACGCCGCCTGCAACGCACCGGTACCTCGGCCATGCAGCCGCGGCGCCAGCGCGACCACGAAACAACCCCACAACGCAGCGGCGACGCATTGGTTCAGCAGCGTCGGAGATGGCGGCAGGTTGTAGGCCATCAGCGGCGGCACGGCCGCCGCCGGCAGGGCCGTCAACGCAGCCAGGGGGTGAAAGCGGCTCGCTGCGGTTCGGGAGATCTCTGGCGTCATGCAGGTCGTGGTCGGTACGGAAGGCCGCGGGCGCAGACTCGGCAGCGCTGCAGTCGGTGGGATCAGCGCGCCATTGTCCGCGCGCCGGTCCACCACCAGACGCGGCATCGTGCGCGTGCCACCGGCCCGCTCAACGCGGCCATGGCACCGCTTGCACCGCCGGATCGTCAGCCCCCAATGCCTGCCAGGCCGCACGCGCGCGGTCTGCCTCTGTGGCGCGCTGCATCGCCTGGAGCAGCGCCAGGGTATGGCGGGCCTCGAGCGGCCGACCGTTGCGCGCCTGGGCCAGCGCCAGCTTGAACTGCAGCGGCCCGGATGGGAAGCGCCGTGCCGCGGCGGCCAGCACTTGAAGCTCATCGCCACCCATGCCGGCCGTCGGCCGCTGCCGCATCGCCGGCCAAAACCCCTCGAACTGTGTCAGCAGCCAGGGTGCGGGCGGCGGGGTATCGATGGGTTGGCCGACCCGAGCCGCGCGGTAGCGCTCCTGGTGCAGGCGGATCTCGATGTGGCGGTAGTCGCGCAGCAGCACGACGAGAAGGCCCCCAACCAGCGCCAGCACCAGCCATGCGACGGCCTGCGTCCGATGACGGGCCGCTGGCCCGTCCACTGGCGGCCGGGCCCGGGCTTCCAACGCCAGCAGCTGCCCCGCCATCAAGCCGGCTGGCAACAGAAAGTAGGCATAGGCATGTGGCATCTCGACCTGGGCATGCACCAGCAGGACGCCAATGCCCAGCGCCGCCAGCGCGGCGGGCGCAGTCACCACCCGGCGCGCGCGCCGGGCGCACCAGATGGCCAGCAGGCCCGCCAGGACCGCCCCTGGCACCGGGCCGTTCCAGATGGCCAGGTCCAGCGCCAGGTTGTGTGCGTAGGTGAAGACGCGATGCACCGCGGGCATCTCCAGCGCCTGCGCCTGCTGGGCCAGGCTGAACTGGGTCCAACCCCAGCCGTGCCAGGCCCCGTCCCCAATGGCGGCCATGGCGATCCGCCAGAGGCCTGGCCGCAGCCCGGCACTCATGGCGGCATCGCTGGCAAGCCCCGGCGGCTGGCCCAGCGCGGCGTTCAGGCTGGGCCAGGCCAGCACCAAGCAGGCAAACCACAGGCCCAGCCCCGCCAGCGCGGCAATGCCAGCCCGCGTTGGCAGCAGGTGGCGTCGCCAGACCAGACCACCCAATGCCAGCAGGGCCAGGTTGAGCCAAACCGTGCGCGACTGGGTCGCCGCGGCACAGAACAGCAGCAGGGCCGCGGTCGGCAGTGCCCAGGCCGGGCGGACGTGGCCGGTCCGCACGGCCGCCCACAGGCCCAACAGGGACCAGACCAGCAGGCTACCAAGATGGTTGGCCTGAGAGATGTTGCCGGTGGGCCGGGACCCGGCCGGCAGGTCGGCCAGCAGCACGCCCAGACCCTCCAGGCGCAGCCACTGCGCCAACGCCAGGCCGCTCGAGAGCAAACCGGCGGCCAGCAACGTCGTCCAGAGCGCCGACGGCGCCTCATGCGGTGCGTGCGCGCACCAGTGGCGACCGACGACCACAGCCGCCGCCAGTCCCGCGACCATGGCAGCGGCAACGGTGGCATCCCCCATCTGCTCGACCACACCAGCCGCCGCCTGCAGCAGCGGCAATGCGGCCACCGCCAGCAAAACCCCAGCAGTGCCTGGAACGACGACAGGGCCTCGACTTCGGGCCAGCTGCCAGGCCGCCAGCATCCAGACGGCCACGGCCATCGCCCACTCGTTGTAGAACGAGACCCAGGGCGGGTCGCGGTTGGGCAGCACCCACGCCAGCAGCGACAGGGCGGCACCGGCCATCAGCCAGATGTTGGCGCGGGCCAGCGCCTGCGGCAGCGATGGCAATGTCGGGTCCGTCACAGCGAGGCCGATCCGGGTTTGGAGCTGGCGCCCATGCGGGGCGCCAAACGAAAAGGCCCCGCCGAAGCGGGGCCTGCAACTCGGAGCAATGCTGTCCGATCAGCCCTGGCAGCTGGACGGGCGGTACTTCGCCAGGATGCTGCCGCTGCAGACCCAGGTGAGCTGGCCGTTCAAGGGGGTCGGCGTCAGTGTGATCGTGGCGCCGGAGATGTTGGCCTCGACGGCCGTTGCCGTCACGGTGACGACGGTGCCGTTCCAGGCCACGCCGGACACGAACTTCGACACCTGGCTCTCGATCGAAACCGAGCCCGCATCGGGCAGGCCGCCGTTCGTGTTGACGTACTCGGCGATGCTGTTCTTGGCCGACGACGCCGCCAGGATCAGCTCGGACACCTTGGCCCGCACTGTGTAGTCACGGTAGGCCGGCAGCGCTACCGCCGCCAGAATGCCGATGATCGCCACGACGATCATCAGTTCGATCAGGGTGAAACCTTTCTGGACACGCTTCATACTGAAAACTCCTTAGGGGTTGAGGAAGCAAGAGGGGTTACGACAACCCCCACGAATGCAGGGGTCGTGCCAGGTCCGCAAACTGCTTGGAACGAGGCGTTTTCGTGCGGTTTTCAACATCCGTGACGGCAGTTGTGTCGCGAACCGTCGCCCATCTCGGCCAGAAGTGACGAAAAGCGTCACCCGCAGCGGGCGTCTAGTCGATCGGGATGACCTGTCCGTGGGCCAGGGCGTGGATGCGGTGCGGCAAGCCCAGGCCTGCGATCTCGGCCATCACCACATCCAGCTCACCCGGCTTGGCATGCGTGATGTAGACATCGGCGCTGGCCTGCAGCTGGGCCAGTTCGCGGCCAAGATCGTCCGGGCACAGGTGCCGGCTGATGCGGGCCAGCTCCTGCTCATCATTGCGGAACGCGGTTTCGACGACCACGGTCGCGACCGGCAGGTCGCGCAGGCGCTGCCACAGTGCGGCGTTGGGGCCGGTATCGCCGCTGAAGACCCAGGCGCCGCGCCGACCAAGCACGGCAAACCCGACCGCGGGCACCGTGTGCTGCGCCGGAAGGACCTCGATCTGGCGCCCGCCCGCGACGCTCAGCACCTGCCCGACGGCAAAAGGCTGGAACCGCAACACCGGCTCATCGATGCTGGGCAGGCGCGTGACGTCGGGCCAGATGGTGCCGTTGAACAC
>JBJXHB010000077.1:0-6303 GCA_046160725.1 Aquabacterium sp. | reverse complement strand
CAGATCGCGCAGCTCGCCCACCAGAATGATATCCGGGTCGTCGCGCAGCGCCGAGCGCAGCGCGTTGGCAAAGCTCATGGTGTGCGGCCCGACTTCGCGCTGGTTGACCAGGCACTTCTTCGACTCGTGCACGAACTCGATCGGGTCTTCCACGGTCAGCACGTGGCCGTACTCGTTTTCGTTCAGGTGGTTCACCATTGCAGCCAGCGTGGTGCTCTTGCCCGAGCCGGTCGGGCCGGTCACCAGCACCAGGCCGCGCGGCCGCAATGCCAGCTCGGCAAAGATCTTGGGCGCGTTCAGGTTCTCCAGCGTCAGGATCTTGCTCGGAATGGTCCGGAACACCGCGCCCGCGCCGCGGTTCTGGTTGAACGCATTGACCCGGAATCGCGCCAGGGACTGGATCTCGAAGCTGAAGTCGACCTCCAGAACGTCCTCGTAGTGCTTGCGCTGCGAGTCGTTCATGATGTCGTACACCATTGAGTGGACCTGCTTGTGGTCCAGCGGGTCGACATTGATGCGGCGCACGTCACCGTGCACGCGGATCATCGGCGGCAGGCCCGCCGACAGGTGCAGGTCGGAGGCCTTGTTCTTGACCGAGAAGGCGAGCAGGTTGGTGATGTCCATGGCGGCAGCGGGTAGCGTGGGAGGGGATTCTCAGCGCCCGGCTCTGCGGTAGGCTCGGACGATTATGACGAGCGTGGGCGACAACTTACAACAGGTGCAGCGCCGCATCGATGCGGCCTGCCAGCGTGCCGGCCGCCCCGTGCCATCGGTCATGCTGCTGGCGGTGAGCAAGACCTTCGGTGCGGATGCGGTGCGGGCGGCCTTTCACGCCGGGCAGCGTGCCTTCGGCGAGAACTATGTGCAAGAGGCGCTGGACAAGCTGTCGGCACTGGCCGACCTGCGTGCGCAGCTGCAATGGCATCTGATCGGACCGTTGCAGAGCAACAAGACCCGTCCGGTGGCCGAGTCCTTCGATTGGGTGCACAGCGTGGACCGGCTGAAGATCGCGCAGCGTCTGGCCGAGCAGCGGCCGGCCGGGCTGCCACCGCTGCAGGTGACGCTGCAGGTCAACATCTCCGGCGAGGCGTCCAAGAGCGGGCTGCTGCCGGCCGAGGTGCCGGCGGTCGCCCGGGCGGTCGCCGCACTGGCGCCGGACCGCATCCGGTTGCGCGGGCTGATGGCCATACCGGAGCCGGCGGGAGACGAGCAGGCGCAGCGCCAGCCGCACCGCGCGTTGTGTGAGTTGATGCATCAGCTGCAGGCCGACGGCCTGGCCCTGGACACCCTGTCCATGGGCATGAGCACCGACCTGGAGGCCGCGGTCCTGGAGGGCGCCACGGTGGTCCGTGTGGGCAGCGCGATCTTCGGCCAGCGCCAACCCAGCGTCTGAGCGCGCGGCCCAGGCCATACGTCGAACCAGCAAGGCCTTGGGCTGCATCCGTCCCTTATCGGCGAGGCGCACCCTGGCTTGAGGCCGCTGTGCGCCGACCCGTCACACCGCGATCTGCGTCACGTGCTTCACTTCCTCCATCACCGCATAGGTGCGGGTCTCGCGCACGCCCGGCAGGGTCCAGATCACGCTGCCGACGAACTCGCGGTAGGCCGCCATGTCGGCGACCCGGGTCTTGAGCAGGTAGTCGAAGCCGCCGGCCACCAGGTGGGCCTCCAGGATCTCCGGCCGCACCTGTACGGCCGCCCGGAACGCCTCCATCACGTCATGCACCGTGCGGTCCAGCAGCACCTCGATGAACACCAGCAGCCCGGCATCCAGCAGCGCCGGGTTCAACCGTGCCTCGTAGCCGAGGATGTAGCCCTCGCGCGTCAGCCGCTTGACGCGCTCCAGCGTCGACGTTGGCGACAGGTGCACCGCCTCGGCGAGCTTGAGGTTGCTGATGCGGCCGTCGCTCTGCAGCTCGCGCAGGATGCGACGGTCGATGCGGTCGAGCGGCCGTACCTCAGCGGCGTCCCGGCGGTCGGCCATCGGCGGGTCAGTCGATCTTCAGGCCGATGCGCTGGATCACCGCCGCCCAGCGCCTGGAGTCGCTCGCCAGCACCCGTTGGAAGTCCGCAGCACTGCCGCCCACGGCGGTCAGGCCCTGCGCATCCAGCGCGGCCTTGACAGCGGCGTCGGCCAGTGCCGCGTTGACGTCGGCGTTGATCTTCTGCACCACACCGTCGGGCGTGCCGGCAGCCGTGAACAGGCCGTTCCAGGCCAGGGACTCGACCTGCGCGAAGCCGCTCTCGACCAGCGTGGGCAGCTCCTTCATGCTGTCGGCGCGCTGGCCGCTGGAGACCGCCAGCAGCCGCACCTTGCCACTGCGCACATGTGGCAGCAAGGCCGGCGCGACCATGAAGGTGGCATCGGCCTCGCCCTGCGCCACGGCCATGGCCGCCGGCGGCGAGCCGTTGAAGGGCACGTGCACCGCCTTCAGCCCGGCCTCGGCCATGAACAGCTCCATCGTCAGGTGGGCCGAGCTGCCGTTGCCCAGGGACGAATACTTGAAGCCGTCCGGTTTCGCACGCGCCCAGTCGACGAACTCCCGCACCGTCTTCACCGGCAGTGCGGCATTGACCGCCAGCACGTTGGCCTGCGCGGTGGTCATGATGATCGGCACCAGGTCGCGCGCCGGGTCGTAGGGCATCTTGCGGTACAGATGCGGTGCAAAGGCAATCGGTCCGTTGAAGCCCAGCGCCAGCGTGTGTCCGTCGCCCGGTGCCTTGGCCGCCACGTCGACCCCGAGCATGCCGCCGGCACCCGGCTTGGCCTCCACCAGCACCGGCTGACCCCAACGGTCCTTCAGCTTGTCCGCCAGCAAGCGGGCGATGATGTCCAGCGAACTGCCGGCCGGCGCCGGCACGACGATGCGCACCGGCCGGGACGGCCAGGCCTGGGCCTGTGCGGCGGGCAGCAGGGCGGCGGCGCCGGCGGCGAGGATCCATTGACGGCGGTCAAGTTGCATGTCGGAGTCCGAAGGGTGGATGAGGGGCGGGCGGATGCTAGCCGTTGGCTCCTTGGTCACGGTGGCCCACGCGCGCTGTCCGTGCGGCGTCACGGAGCGGGGCGCTCCGGCCGGGATGCCCCCCCCCCACGACTGAGGGGGGGCGCCGACGGAGACAAACTCATACCATGCCGATCCCCAACCCAAATTCAGGGTTCACCAGGAGTCAGACATGATCCATCAGGTTTCCAGGATTGCGGCGGCCGTTGCCGTCCTCGGCACGCTGGGCACCGCCCAGGCGGCGCTGGTCACGAGCGATGCCGGCTATGCCGGCCCGTTCATCGACCTGTCCAGCCGTGTCGGCATCGGCTACGGCTTCACCTACGGCCCGGTCGCGCTGCCCGGCATGACGTTCACGCGTGACAACACGCCCAACAACAGCGGCCTCGGCGCGGTGCTGGGCCAGGGCGGCTATGGCCTGGCATCCAACGGCAGCTTTGGTGGCTCCGCCACCTATGCGGGCCTTGATGGCCGCACGGGCTTCATGCATTTTGCGCTGACGGGTGGACCGGTCTCCAGCTTTGGTGCCTACCTGAACTACGCCCCAGGCTTTGGCGATGCGCCGACGATTCAGGTCTTCGGCCTGGGTGGCGTTGTGCTTGAGACCTACGACCTGTCGGTTTCGGCTCCGATCAGTACGCCAAGCGGGTTCAACGCATTCGCGTTCCGTGGCATTGACCGTGGCACGGCCGACATCTACGGCATCAGCTTCGGCGGCAGCTACATCCTGGCCACCGGCACCCCCAACGGCAACGTGGTCCCGGAGCCGGGCACCTACGCGCTGATGCTGGCCGGTCTGGTGGGCGTGGGCTTCGTCGCCCGCCGTCGCGCGCGCAAGGCCTGAGTCCGGCGGCCACCACGGCCCGCAGCCGCGGGCCTGGACCGCTTGAAGGGCAGCCCGGGTGGCTGCCCTTTTTCATGGCGGCTCCTACACTGGCCGGATGACCCCAGACACCTCGACCGTCGCCTTCATCGGTGGCGGCAACATGGCCAGCGCGTTGATCGGTGGTCTCGTCGGCAGCGGCGCCGACCCGTCCTGCATCCAGGTCGTGGAGCCGCATGCGCCGCAGCGCGCGCTGCTGGCGCAGCGATTTGCCGGTGTCCAGATATGGCCGGCGGCGCAGCCGGCGTTGGCCGGCGCCGCACTGGTGGTCTGGGCGGTCAAGCCGCAGTCCTTCGCCGAGGCGGCGGCCGCTTGCGGCGACTGGACAGCCCATGCGCTGCACCTGAGCGTGATGGCCGGCGTGCGCTGCGGCGCCATCGCCCGTGCCAGCGGCGCCACCCGCGTGGTGCGGTCCATGCCCAATACGCCGGCGCTGATCGGCCGCGGCATTGCCGGCCTGTTTGCCATGCCGCAGGTCTCGGACGCCGACCGGGCTCGTGTCGTGCGGCTGCTGGCGCCCACCGGCCAGCTGATGTGGCTGCCGCGCGAGGACGATCTGGACGCGGTGACCGCGCTGTCGGGCTCCGGCCCGGCCTATGTGTTCTATTTCGTCGAGGCCATGATGCAGGCCGCGCAGGACATGGGCCTGAGCGCCGAGCAGGGCCGCACGCTGGCACTGGCCACCTTCGACGGCGCGGCCGCGCTGGCGGCGCAGTCGTCTGAGCCGCCTTCGGTGCTGCGCGAACGCGTGACCAGCAAGGGCGGCACCACGCATGCCGCGCTGGAGTCGCTGCGTGCCGACGCTGTGGCCGAAGCCTTCGTGCGCGCGCTGCAGGCCGCGCGCCGCCGCGCCGCCGAGCTGGGTGATGCCTTCGGCTGATCAACCTGCGCGGCGGCGCAGGGCTGCAACGCCCACCGCCGCCAGGCCGATGGCCAGCAGGGCATAGGTCTGCGGCTCGGGCACGGCCACGGTGAGTGCGACGTTGTCCAGCCACGACTGGTCGTTGCCGCCGGTTTTCCAGTCGGCGTTGATGCGGATGGCGGCCACGTCGGCCAGCACGGCGGCCCACTGCTGCGCGGTGGGCGCGACGCCGCTGTTCATGTCCACCGGCAGGCCACCCAGCCGCCAGCGGCTGTCGGCCACGCCCAGGGTGGCCTCGAAGCGCGACAACAGGGTGGTCGAGGGCGAGCCGCCGTACCAGAACAGCCGGGCGCCGTTGCCGCCCAGGATGCCGAAGGTGGCCACGCTGTCGGCATTGGCATCCTTCAGCGTGTCCTGCAGGTCGAAGGAAAAGCGCCCGCCGGCATAGGCCGACAGGTCGTGCAGCATCGCATCGGGCGCATCGAAGACGGTCCAGCTGGTGACGTCCCGTGTAACCAGGCGCTGCCCGCCCCCATCCCAAGGCGCCACAGCCCCGACACCGGTGGGTGCTGCGATGTCGGTGACGCGCCATCCCTGGGCGCCGCTGTCGAAATGGTGCACCACGTTGGCACCGGCCGTTGGCGCCAGCAGCGCAGCGGCGGACAGGGCCAGGATTCGGCAGGCGATGGGGATCATGGCAGCGGTTCCAGGGCAGTGCAGGTTGGAAGCCGCAGTGTGCCCTGCCAAGATGCGGTCGTGAGGTTGGTTCATGCCGACCCCTGGTCTTGGGGGTCAGCGCAGCGCGAGGTCCAATGCGACGCCGGCAAACACCGTGGCGCCCAGCCAATGGTTCAGCCGGAAGGCCTTGAAGCAGCCCTCACGGGAGCGATCGCGGATCAGCGCGCCGTGCCACAGCGCCTGCACCGCTGCCAGGGCCAGCGTGGCCTGGAACCAGCTGCCCAGGCCGAGTGCCCGGCCCAGCCAGGCCCAGCCGACCAGGTGTCCGGCATAGAACAGCATCACCGCCGCGACGTCGAATCGGCCCAGTGTGATGGCCGAGGTCCTCATGCCGATGCGGATGTCGTCGTCGCGGTCGACCATCGCATATTCGGTGTCGTAGGCCAGCACCCACAGCGCGTTGACGGCCAGCATGCACCAGGCCGGTGCCGGCACCGCGGCGGCCAGGGCCGCCGCGCTCCAGTCCTGTCCGCCGAGCACCGCCGCAAAGGCCATCGGTATGCCGAAGCTGAAGGCCAGGCCCAACACCGCCTGCGGCATCGACAGCACGCGCTTGGCAAATGGATAGGCCAGGGTGATGACCAGCCCGGCGACAGACAGCACGATGGTCGGCGGGTTGGTGGTGAGCACCAGTGCAAATGCCGCCAACGCCAGCACGGCGCCCAGGCCCAGAGCCTCGCGCACGCCGATGCGCCCGCTGGTCACCGGGCGCTGCGCGGTGCGCTTGACATGGCGGTCGACGTCGCGGTCGGCGACATCGTTGACGCAACAGCCGGCACTGCGCCTCAGGATGGTACCGAGCACGAACACCGCCAGCA